>CAJTLR010000027.1 GCA_910577185.1 uncultured Acetatifactor sp. | reverse complement strand
CTTGCCTGCTCCGTTGGGGCCAAGCAGGCCGAACATCCCCTGACCAATGGTCAGATCAACGGATTTCAACGCTTGTTTTTTCCCGAAATTCTTGCATAAACCTTTGATTTGAATTTGCGTGTCCATAACATGAATCTCTCTTTCTTTTTCCCTGAATATTTTACCGGAAGCGATAAGACTGCTCCCGATAAAACATACTATACAAGAGAAATCTCTACAAACACTCTACATTTTCTAAATAAGTCCTGAAGCTTTCTGAAAAGGATTCTTAAACCCCTACCAAAAAGGCCGCAGCCGCAATTCCCCCGCCGTCTATGCTGTTGACCAGTTTCAGTGTTCCCCCGTGTTTCTCACAGAGCATCCGGGAAATAAACAATCCTAAGCCCAAATGTCCTCCCTCTTCCTTGTCCTCGCTGTAATAAGGATCCGTACCGTACCGAAGCGCCCTATGAGAAAATCCTGCGCCGTCATCCCGCACATAAACCAGAAATTCCTCCCCCTTCCGGACAAACTCAACGGTAATCCCGCTTTGGGCATAACGGAGCGCATTGGATACCAGATTGTCAAAAACCTCCTCAATCAGCCCTCCGTCCGCAAAAAAACTTCCCTCTATCCCCTGGGCCACTATCCTGCAGGTTTTCTTTTTCTCCCCCGCAAGCTCTCTGGCTACCGTTCCAAGACGCTGCACCAGTATTCTTCCCTCCAGCCATGCCCCGGACACCTCTCTGGCCTCCTGCCTGTGGAGTTGTGTCATGGTTTTGGAAATCTCCAGAATCCGCTGTTCCTGATGATGCATTGCAGCCAGCTTTTCCAGAAGCTTTTCTTCAGTAACCTTTCCCTCCGGCACATACTTCTGCAGAAATTCCGTACAGCCGGAAAGCACAGTAAGCGGTGTGCGGATATCATGGGCAAAGGCGGCGTTGATCCGTCTCTGGCTCTCCTGCTCCATCCAACGGCTTCTCTTCTCCTTCACCAGCTTTCTGCGAAGCTGCTCAAAGCTTCGGCAGAGTCCTCCCATCTCATCCCTGTCAAGATATGCGATCTCCCTTCCGTAATCTCCGGTCCCGATACAGCCAAGGGCATCTTGTACCGCCTTCAGGGCAGGATATATCTTTTTCCGCAAAAACATCCCTCCCGCCGCCGTGCAGCATACCGCCAGGCAGGGGTACTGTCCATACCAGTACCAGAACCAGAGAAATAGCAGTGCTGTTTTTCCCTGGTGTGAGATCTCCCAGCTAAGAGTGAGATTCTCCCGCAGACTTTCCCCGGTAAATACCTTGAACCAACTTTCGCAGAGGTTTTTGGACAGGGTCCACAACATCATCCCGGCCACGGCTCCTGCCGCCATATAAAAAAAGAGGCTCTTCGCCAGGGAAGCATTCCTGAATTCTGCTCCCAGACGTGCAGCCTTCTTCCTCAGCCAATCCATCGATATCCCACCCCCCACACTGTCTCAATGTATTCCTTCTCCCGGGCATTCCCCAGCTTTTTCCGGATACGGCGGATATGTTCCGTAATGATGGATGCATCTGCCTCTCCCTCATATCCCCGGACATTTTCATAGATCCGCTCCCTGTCAAGCACCACGCCCTTATTGGTGTAGAGTAGCTCCGCAATGGCAAATTCCGTCTTCGTAAACCCCACGTCCCGGCCATCCACCAGGAAACGGTGCCCGGAAAAATCAACCGTAAGATTTTCCTCCGTCACAAGGGCCCGACCGGTTCTCTCCTGTCTTCTGAAATGCGCTTCTATCCGGGCAAGTAATTCCTCCATGCCGAAAGGCTTCATAATATAATCATCTCCGCCCACCTTCCAACCCATAATACGGTCGGCTTCTTCTGTTCTGGCAGATAAAAACAAAATAGGCGCATTGGTGCGTCCACGGATAGCCTGACAGATCTGGTATCCGTCCATGTCTGGCAGATTGATATCCAGAAGGATCAGATCCGGCTGCTTTTCTATCAGCAAAAGTGTGCTCTTTCCATCTGCCGCCTGATCAGTAACATATCCTTCCATGGCAAAAGTCTCCGCCAGAAGCCCGCGGATCTCCTTCTCATCATCTACGATCAGAATCCGTTTCATTCCTATTCTCCATTCCCTGTCAATTTCCTCTGAAACACTTTTCCGAATCTGTGGCATAGGTCAGCTGGTCTCCCGGAAGACATGGAACCCTGTGGGCAGCAGCTCCAGTACCCGCATATGCGGATACAGCTTCGCCACCGGGGCAATCAGAAGCAGTAGCGCCAGCGCAATCTGCACGGCAGCCTGCGGCATGTTAAAGCCTTTTTTAAGACTTTACCATAGTTACCGGGGTATTGCAATCTTGTTGTCTTTTTAATGCATGGCTAAGTATCCGCAAAATGAACCGGTTTCATGCTATTTTTCATAGGGATTCTGCCAGTCAGGGCAGAGATATGTCTCGCTCCATGTCATCATAGTCTGCAGGACGGGGATGAAGCTCTCGCCGAATTCGGTAAGAGAATATTCCACCTTCGGCGGGATTTCCTTGTAGATTTCCCGATGGAGGAAGCCATCATTTTCCAGTTCCCGGAGCTGCTTGGTGAGCGTGGACTGTGTAATTCCGTCAAGGCGGCGCATCAGTTCCCCGAACCGCTGGACTTTGTAAAAGGATACATACCATAAGATCAGGATTTTCCATTTGCCGCCGATCACGGACTGGAGCCTGCCCATAGGAACGCAGCGGGCAATGGTTTCCTGGTTGTTAAATTTATTGTCAGACATTCCATTCCACCTCTTTCCCCATGAGTATATCCCGGCATTGGGAAAAAATCAAGATACGGTTATTTTTGACGGATAGTATAATTTTTGTGGAAAGTATGAAAAAGTGTACTACCGACTAAAAAAGACAGTACTTGATTTCGTGGAAATTTAGAGGTAATTTAGTGCTATCGCACAGAGATTTAAGTTAGGAGGAATGAATGATGCACTATACAGGAACCATATGGAGGCCGCCCTATGAGGCATCTTCCCTGCTGCTGGAAGTTACCGCAGGCTGCACGCATCACAGATGCAAATTCTGTACGCTTTACGCAGACCTGCCGTTCCAGTTCAGGATGTCGCCGGTGGAGGATATAGAAGCGGACTTGAAAGAGGCGCAGAAGATGTACCGCTCATTTTGTGGCAGGGAGGTGACACGGACTTTCCTGACCGGGGCGAACCCTTTTGTTCTGAAATATGACAGGCTGATGGAGATTGCGGGACTGATACACAAATATTTCCCGGGAATGGAGACCATTGGCGGTTTTGCAAGGGTGACGGACATTACCCTGAAAACGGATGAGGAGCTGGATGCCCTGCACGGGGCAGGCTATGACGGGCTGACCATCGGCATGGAGACGGCAGATGATGAGGCGCTGGGGTTCATGGATAAAGGGTATCTGGCGGCTGACATTCTGGAGCAGTGCGGAAGGCTGGACAGGGCTGGCATCCGTTACAGCTTTTTCTATCTGGCGGGCATATCCGGCGCAGGGCGTGGAGAAGACGGGGCCAGGGCAACCGCCGATGTATGCAATAAGCTCCATCCGGTCCTGGTGGGCGCAAATATGCTGACTATCTACCCGGATTCAAAGCTGTATGGGGAAATACGGCAGGGGAACTGGCAGGAGGAAAGCGAGACAGAGAAGTACAGGGAAGTCCGGGCATTGGTGGAAGGACTGGAAATCCCTACAGAATTTGCGGCGCTTGGCGCATCCAATGCATTCCAGCTTCATGGGGTGCTGCCAAAGGATAAGAAGAAACTGCTGGCATTTCTGGATGATGTCATAAAGAATGTGGGAGAGGACCAACTGCGGCGTTACCGTGAGAGCGTCCATCATCTGTAGGAGATGCATTATGAGAAAAAGGAGACTGCTGACCTGCTTTGCTGTGATTGCCATGCTTATTACGGGGGAAGAAAACGTATCAGGGAATATCTGAAATTGACATGGAAGAACTGAAAAGCCTGATACAAGATATGAATTGACAGGAGATGAGTTTATGCACTTTATAGGAAGGACGTGGAGGCCGCTTATGGGAGTTTTGTGCAATGGGATTTGTCAGGCTATCCGTTCATCCGATATAATTTATAAAGGTTGGCAAAGGGCAGTTCCACAAATCATAGAAGTTTGGAGGGAATGCTTTAAACGTTGCCATAGAGACAAAGCAAAATTTGAAAGTGAGTAAAATATTATGGATTTAAAGAAAATTGAAAATTTTATTGATAAACAAAAAGTTAGTTTTATATGCTCTATTGATGATGAATATTGTCCTAATGTAAAAGCAATGCTAAAACCCCGCAAAAGAATAGGGCTGAAAGAGTTTTACTTTTCTACTAATACTTCATCTATGAGAGTAAAACAATATAAAGTTAATTCAAGTGCCAGTATTTACTTCTATCACAAAGGATTAATAAAATATATTGGTGTTATGTTAAAAGGCAAAATGGAAGTCTTGACAGACCAGGAAACTAAAAACATGATTTGGGAAAAGGGCGATACAATGTTTTATAAAAAAGGGGTAACTGACCCGGATTATTGTGTTTTAAAGTTTACTGCCACAAGTGGTAGATATTATTGCGATCTGAAAACAGAAAGTTTTGATATTCAGTAGTTGCTAAGTTCCCGCTGTTGGATAAAGGGAGGAGAAGTTCAATGAACGATGTGACCCTGACCTGGAGCAGGCAGTCCGTTTCCTGACAGAAAAAAGTCGCAACTTTGACACATCTATTTGATACAATAAATATATGGGAGGTTTTGGGATGAACATTTTGATTGTGGAAGATGATGAGGCAATCGCCAATCTGCTATATATGGATCTGAGTGATGAGGGGTATCAGTGCGTATGTGCCAATGATGGGAAAACAGCGGCGGATATACTGGAAGAAAGGCAGGAATTTGATCTCATATTGTTAGATATCATGCTTCCGGAAATAGACGGCTATGAACTGCTGGAGTATATCAGACCCATGGATATCCCTGTGATTTTCCTAACGGCGAAAGGCTCGGTAGGCGACCGCATACGCGGACTGAAAATGGGAGCGGATGATTATATCGTAAAGCCCTTCCAGAGCGGAGAAGTGCTTGCCCGTATGGAAGCCGTGCTGCGGCGGTATGGAAAAAACCGGAAAGAGCTTTCCTTCGCGGATGTCATAGTAGATTTGGAGTGCAGAAAGGTATTCCGGAATGGGAAGGAAGTGGAGCTGACAGTAAAGGAATATGACCTGCTGGTGGAACTGATGCAGAATAAGAATGCGGCACAGCACAGGGACAGGCTGTATGAGAAGGTGTGGAAGGAGCCTTTCCTTGGGGACACCAGAACGCTGGATACGCACATTCAGAGGCTGAGGAAGAAGCTGGGATGGGAGGAGCACATAAAGACCATATTCAGGATAGGGTATCGTCTGGAGGACTGATTTTATGAAATTAGGCGCAAAGATCATAGTCTCCATTATGATATTTTTCAGTGTCATGTTTCTTTTTGGCGGATATATCCTCATTTCCTATTTCTATGAGGTCACCATGGAAAGGGAAGTTGAGGGAGCCATAGAACAATACCAGTATAACAAATTTGTGGTGCAGGCCAATCTGATCACCCGGGGGGAGGACTGGTTTGCAGGTGCGGCGGAGGGGCAGTATGACATTGGCAGCATGGCTTTGGACATGAATGGCACGGTGGCTTTTCTGGCAGAGGATGGTTCCGTACTGTTTTCCGGTTTTCCTGCTAACACAGAACTTTCCGTACTGTTTTCAGAAGCGGAACAGGATATGGTAAACTATCGGTTTATGAAGATCAATAACAGGACATTTCTTCTGACCATAGGAATAGTTGCCCATGGGGAGATAAGTGTGTTTCTCATAACAGGGGTCGACGTGGAAAAAATCCAGAACCAGCAGACACAGATCATAAGGAAATTTGGGGCTGTATATGCGGCAGCAGTGGGCATGGGCATCTTCCTGATTATTTGCATTTCCTTTATTATAACCAGACCCATCAAGCGGCTGACGGCGGCTACGAAGGAAATAGCAGAGGGAAATTATGGGGAACGTGTGGCAGTAAGCGGCAGTGACGAGGTAAGCCAGCTTGCGGGGAACTTTAACCGGATGGCAGAGGCTGTGGATGAGAAGATGCAGGAGCTTTCGGATAGCGCAAGGCAGAAAGAGGATTTTGTGGCCAATTTTGCACATGAGTTAAAGACACCCCTGACTTCCATTATCGGCTATGCAGACCGGATATATAAAAAGGAACTTCCCAGGGAGGAACAGAAGAAAGCGGCGTGGTATATCTGGAACGAGGGGATGCGTTTGGAGGCCCTGTCGCTGAAACTTATGGATCTGACCATATTAAACCATAAGGATTTCTGTCTGCAGGAAGTAGAGACAGACATTTTGTTTCAGGAGCTTACAGCTGATGTGGAATATCTTATGGGTGCAAAAGGGGTTTCGCTGGACTGCGCTGTGGAGCCTGCCTGTATCGAGGTGGAATATGACTTGTTTAAAACGCTGTTCCTGAATCTATTGGACAATGCCATAAAAGCAGGCGCAAAACATATCCGGGTCACAGGGATTGTGGAAAAAATGGCGGAAGGAGCCTGTTTCATCATGCAGGTGAAAGATGATGGAAACGGCATACCAAAGCAGGAGATAAAGAGAATCACGGAAGCGTTTTACATGGTGGACAAGTCACGTTCCAGGAAGCAGCATGGCGCAGGAATCGGTCTTTCCCTGGCGGATAAAATCGCACAGATCCATGGAAGCAGACTGGAATTTGAAAGTGACGGCAGGAACGGGACAAGTGTGAGGCTATACTTGAGATGCAGAAGAGATTAAATTATGTTTAGGAGACAAATTTTCAATCCCAAGTTTGTGTCTGCGCGGCATCCACAAACTTGACACGCGCAAAAGGCCGCGCAGAAATGGGGTATAAGCATGAAAAAAAGCAAACCATATGTCCAGATTGTACTATTTCTGCTGGCGTTTGGAGTCGTGACTGGCGGATGGTTTCTCACAGAAGCGTTGCTTCTTCAGAGACAGGAAGAATTTCTTCACAGAACCGGGCAGATTGCAAGGCAGACCGGAATGCCCTCTGCCCTGCAGCCGGCGGAAACTCCGTTTTTTTCATGGAATCAGCCGGGGGAAAGGGGAGGGGATTTGGCAGAAAGCACATTATTTGAAGGGCAGCCCTTGTCCGAGGAGATAATGGCGGAGGTACTGTCTGTCTGGGAAAACGGAGGAAATGAGCTGCCCCATGAACCCCAAAAGGGACAGATGAATATGGAACAGGCGATTGAGACTGGAAAAGAATGGATCGCAGTCATGGCGGAATGCGGCATTGTCCCGGAGGGATTGGCAGAAGGTGATTTTGATAAAGTTGCTGCGAGACTGTGTACCCTGGATACGCAGGTTGATTTTGACGAGGGCCTGCTCAGCTGCTGGCTGGTTCAGTATACGGAGAACGACGTGGTGGTCAGCCTTACGGTGCATGCTTCCAGCGGGAATATATGGAAGGCCAGTCTTTCCATGAAAGAAAGTGACAGGGTGCCAAATGAATACAGCCATGAAGAAATGCTGAAGATGGCATTTCCATTCATTGACAGGGGAAATGCGGAAACCGCAGATTTGATAAATCATGTTTTTTGTGAAATCATGCCCGGGGGACTTGTGTACGCAGCGGTAAAAGAATATCAGATTGCTGTAAAGAACCAGGATCCGGTTATTGTGATAGATTTTTGGCTGGGTACGGTATAAAAAAGAGAAAGATAAATTTGACAGTTTTGACACATCACAGACGAAGGTATGAGACATCTCCTTGCTAAACTATTTTACAGAACATTTGTAAAGTGATTTGGCAGGGAGGTTTTTATTTTATGAGAAAAGGAAAAAGCTGGCTGTGGGTTCTGCTCAGTGTGGCGTCTGTTTTGTGTGGATGTGGCAGTGGAGTTGTGCCGGAAAACAATGTGAGACAAAGTGATGCTCCAATGCAGGAGACAGCCGGGACATCAGGGACAGAGGAGCGCCCGGGAACCCAAGAGAAAACACCGGATGTACAGGAAACAGTATCCTATGTGCCGCCGGAGATGAAGGGGGAGGTAACCATATCCTGTCTGTTTGCGGAAGAATTTCTGAATACTGCCGCAGCGCAGTTTATGAAGCTGTACCCTGATGTAAAGGTGACTGTAAACAGTTATCAGGAATCCTCCGGCGAGAGCACAGTGGAAGATTACCGGACATATCTGAATACAAAGATCATGACGGGTAAGGCAGAGGACATTTTATTTACTGGTTTCCTTCCCATTACAAAATACAGTGAAATGGGTGTGTTTGAAGATTTGAGCGGATATATCCAAAAAACTCCGGAACTGAATAATGAAAATTATTTTATGAACGTACTGGAGGCGGCGAAAGAGGAGGGCGGGGAAATTTATATCGTTCCTTATATGGCAAGATTTGACACGCTGGCGTTCTCGGCAGAGCTTATGTCAGAACATAGCGGCAATGGAAGCGGTATGCAGGGCATTTGCTTTGGAACAGCAATGGATCTGGCAAAACAGCTGGTGGATGAAACGGATGAAAGCAATGCGTTCCTGATACAGATGAACCAGGTGTCCTATGCACATTATCTGATCAAAGATTCCATTGGGAAGTTTGTCGATGGCAGAAGCAAAAAAGTAAACCTGGATTCATCGGAATATATTGCGCTTCTGGAGTCGGTGAAGTCTCTTTCTGAGAATGGTTACTTTGATTCGGAAATTGATTTTTATAACATGGAATATTATTTTGCTGCAGAGTGTGATTATGATGTGCAGGCAGCTTATTACAGCATGGATACAAAAAGCGGAACGAACCATTGCATGCCTCTTACAGATGCGGAAGGCCGGACGCTTATGAAATCTAATTCCTGTGTGGCCATAAACAGTGCATCGGAAAACAAGGATCTGGCATGGGAATTTATCAGATATCTGCTGTCTGACCAGGTGCAGACGTCTCCTTCCTTTCACGGTCCAACAGTGAGCCGGAAGGGACTGGAAGCAGTGGCAGGGCGTTATTATGCTTTTTACAAAGAGGGCAATGGAGGAGCCGGGTTTGGAAGTGAGGCGGAATACAAGGCAATCCTGGAAAGCTGGATGGAACAGATCAATGGCTGTGACACTCTGGATTCAGGTATTATGGATTTAATAGATGAGGAGAACAGTAAATATTTTTCGGGCCAGCAGACAGCGGAGGATACGGCCAGGAGACTGAAGCGGCAGCTGGAGCAATATTTTAATGAATAAGGAGAAGCATCAGTGACGAAAAATGGCTGCCGGATTTTTGGGATTATCAGCAATTTTAAGTGATCAGGAGTTTGTATATGAGAAGAAAAATAGAATGGAAACCAAATAAAATGCTGCCATGCATGATGCTGCTTATCAGTCTGGCAGGGTTTTGTTTCTTTTACCTGATTCCGTTTCTGCTGTCTTTTACCTATTCTGTCGTGGATAATCCGGTAAACGCAGAGTTTTGCGGGATGCGGAACTATAAGGCACTGTTCCAGAATATTTATTTTCTGAGGGGGCTGAAGAATACGGCATGGTTTATGGGAGTCAGCATTCCGCTGAATATGGTTCTTTCCCTGTGTGCTGCTTTTGCTGTCAGGAAAATGAAAGCATATTCCAATTATTTCAGCCTTATTTTTCTGATACCGCTGGCAGTTCCCTCTGCTACATCCGCATTTTTCTGGGAAAATTTCTTTGGCCTGCATGGAACGCTGAACAGATTTCTGTCAATTTTCCATGTGAAGGGTATCGACTGGCTGGAGGGCAGTTATGGAATGATGGTAATGGTAATCATATTTATCTGGAAAAATATCGGATATAACATGGCACTGTTCATCAGCGGATTAAGCAGCATCCCGGAAGAATATTATGAGTGCGCTGATGTGGAAGGGGCGGGAAGGTTCTGGAAGTTTAGAAATATCACTTATGTATACCTGACGCCGACTACGTTTCTGATGCTGATCATGACATTTGTGAATTCATTTAAGGTTTTTAAGGAGATTTATATTATGACCGGAGAGTATCCTCCGGACAGCCTGTATGTCCTGCAGCATTATATGAATAATATGTTCCTCTCCCTGAATTACTCAAAGCTGGTCAGTGCGACTTATATTCTTACGATAATTATTGTACTGTTTGTGGTCTGCATATTCCGGACAGAGAGGAAGTTTTCGGAGAATCTGCATTATTAGTGTGAAAAGCTTCTTTGTCTGGCACGGCAGAAAGGAAATTAGATGAAAAAAATCAGGACAATAAAAAGGACAATTTTATATGTATTATTTATGGTGATTGTTATAGTTTACATGATGCCGCTGATGATCACTTTTACGAATTCTTTCATGGGAAGCAGAGAAGTAGAAAGCAATTACGCTATAGGCGGCCTGGGGGCGGATGAATATGTTGATATGGATGTGGTGCCACAAAAAGCAACAGTGTCACAATATGCATCCTTGTTATTTGACAGCCCCGTGTATCTGCATATGTTCTGGAATTCCGTGAAGATTGTGGTGCCCATTGTACTTGGACAGATACTGGTGTCGGCTCCTGCAGCATATGCATTCACTGTCTTGAAGTTCCGGGGGAAGGAGGGTCTGTTCTTTCTGTACATGATCGTTATGCTTTTGCCGCTGCAGGTAACTTTGATGCCTAATTATATCGTAGCGGACTGGATGGGCATTGCGGACAGCTGCCTTGCCGTTATCCTGCCCGGTATCTTCAGTCCGCTGGGAGTCTTCCTTTTACGGCAGTTTATGAAAAGTATGCCGGATGCTTATATTGAGGCGGCAAAGGTGGACGGGGCAGGGCATGGAAAGATATTTTTGTGGGTGGTGCTGCCAATGGTAAAGCATGGGATAGCGGCAGTGGCCATGCTTACCCTTCTGGATTACTGGAATCTGGTGGATCAGGCAGTGATATTCATACAGAATTCAGAAGCCCGGCCGTTATCCATTTTTCTTGCAAAGATTAACAGTGGCGAGTTGGGAATGGCGTTTGCCGGCTCCTGCTTCTATGCGTTGCCGGTAGTTTTGGTGTTGCTATGTGGTCAGGAGTATCTGAAAAGCGGGATTGCCATTACGGGGCTGAAAGGATAAGGGATAAGAATTTTAAGGAATTACCGGAATTCTTGTTCCGTGGGAATATGACAGAAAGAGGAAAGGAATGGAAAATGGATCAGGCAGAAAATGGAAAAAAAGCATCCCAATTGGAAAAAGAATTCCAATTAGAAAAAGTATTGCAATTAGAAAAGGAATTTCAATTGGAAAAAGCATTGCAATTAGAAAGAGTATTCCAACGGAAAAAAAGATTTCAGAAAATATTTGCAGTTTTAGTTATTGTTTTATTGGCGCTGACGTTTCTTTCAAAATCCTTTTATAACTACCGGCTTCCGGTGGTAACAGCAGCATTGCCCAGGCAGGGCAGACTTATCTTTACAGTGGAAGGAACTTCAGAATTTGTCTATGCGTACACGGAACTTGTCTACGCAGACATCGACGGCAAGATAAGGGAGATACTGGCGGATGTGGGGGATGAGGTAAAGGCGGGCCAGACCTTGATGCGGGTTGAAGGGAACGGAACCGGGGAAATGTATGATGTCAGGGCGGATAAAGATGGTATTGTCTCATGGATCGGTGTCAGCAAGGGGATATATGTGTCCTCCGTGCAGAATACGGTTTTATATGAGATTGCTGAAAAGTCGGAAGAATGGGTATGCGGTCTGGTGATCAGCGAAGAACAGTTTGAACATATCAGCATGGAAAGCGTTCCGGTGCTGGAACTTGTGGATCAGAACGAGTCGGTGGAGGGAGAAATCAGCTCTATCTCCGGTTATGAGAGCCAGGATCTGCAAGGCTATAAAGTAAATATCACAGTGAGACGTGCGGGTGCGCCCCTGGCAGGAGAGAGGGTGAAAATAACCATCAGGGAAGAGGGCGAGCTGTATGATACGCTGATTCCGGCAGCAGCATTGTGCAAAGATGCAACCGGATATTATGTTCTGGTAATGCGGGAGAATGACAGTGTACTGGGGGAAGGATACAAGGCCCACAGGATGTCTGTGGATTTGCTGGATTCCGATGAGGCCTGCTGTGCGGTAAGGGGACTGCCGGCGGATGAGCTTGTCATCATAGCATCTATAGGTGAAATTGCGGATGGAAGCAATGTATTTTACGAGGGAGATGGCACACAATGAAAGGAATATTCGGAAGGAAATTACTGGTGTTTCTTATTCTTGTGGGAGCGGCGGGAATGTGCCTGTTGTCCTGGCTGAAAATGCAGAATGCGGTGTGCCATGGGATATATGCATTATCTTTCCGGCGTGCTGACCGGGTTTTTACAGAAAAACACATTACCAATATTGAGAAGGAGGGGATTGACCTGACCTATACGATGCAGGTTTACCCTGATGTGTCAAACGGTTTTCGCAGGGAGGAAATTCCGGTTTTCCTGACCAACGAAAACTACGCATTTTTTACAAATACCCACATGCAGGAAGGCGCCTTTTTTAACGGTATGCAGATAGACAGAAAGCTGGCGGTAATGGTGCTTAATGAGACGGCAGCAACGCGGCTTTTTGGGAACCGGAAATGTGTGGGTGAGACGGTGTATCTGAATAAAGTGCCTTACCGGATCATAGGGATCATGGCAGGGCAGGACGGGGAAGAAGCGGGAATTTATATACCGTATTCCACAAAAAATCTTCTGGATATTCAGGATTTGGAAGTCAGCCAGGTTTGGTGCGGGTTTGCAAACCTGGCCCATGGGGCACTGGTGATGAAGAAGGCGGGGAATCCCATAGAAACGTTCAAAATTACGCAGATAGATCTGGTAAAGGGCATTTTCCGGCAAAGGTTTCTTTTACTGCTGATCATGGCAGGGGTATATGCAGTGTTTTCTGCCTGCAGACCGGTGTGGAAATGGAGGAAGTGCATTTCACAAATAATGGATTTTAGGCAGAACGGGAATGTAGACACGAAATGGTTTCGTATCAGTGTGTTACGGATTCTGGGAACTTGCATAGGGATTATTCTGTTATGGAAAGCTGTGGAACTTGCATGGTGTGTGCCGCCAGCCTATGAATTGCCGGGAGGCAGTTGGAAAGATATGTTTTTTTATATGACTGATTTTTATCTGCTTGCCGGTACTGAGTTATACAATATGCCGTTATTGCCGCATTGGAATTTGGTTTCCCTTCTATCCGCAGCAGTGTATTTTAATTTCTTTTCGTTGTGTATAGTTACCCGAAAGCCTGACAGGAAATAAGTTGTCGGCAGGATAGCATGCTATTATTTTAGGGAGAACCTGTCGGGTGCAGGATGTGCTTGTGATGCAGCTTAACGACTGCCAGGTTATGGAGCGCGCACGGAGAGCTGCTAAAAAATTTGCAGTTATGGGAACGGAATGGTATAATACCGAAACAGAAAGACACTGTTTCGGCTTCTGATTCCATGCGTGCTGAAGCGCACAGAATCATGGTATCAAGTTTATGCGCAGGGGCGCATAAGGAAAATAGTTGCTGACGCAACATGCGCCCCGCGCGGCGAGCAGTGGAGAAGAGCATTCCCCTACTCGATTGGGAGGTCATATGCTTATGAAAAAAAGACTGCTGCTCATTTTAGTGATGAGCCTTATATTGACAGTGGCCGCTTGTGGAACGTCCGGCGGTGGCAGAGAACCGAATGTGGCTGGAGACGAAACAGCCACATTCCAGGCGGTTGTATTAGAAATACATGATGGTTATTACCTTGTGGAGCCGGTTGAAGGAAGCGCAGAATTGAACAGTGCGGACCGGATAACCATACCCATGACGGATATGGATTCCCCAACGGAGCCGGAAGTTGGCAATATTTTGGAAATTGAATATGATGGTTCGATTGCGGAATCATATCCTGCACAAATTATGAATGTATATAGTATTCATGTAATCGAATAGTGGAAAAAGAAAATGATGGCCGCAGATTTTAGTAAATTGCGGCCATATCGTGTATTCTGCGTTTTATTTCTGCGCGGATATGGAAAGGTTCTAAACATTCGCATTTATCTCCGAAGCTCAATACAATACCATAATGGTATTCGTTTTCCAGGAAAGGAAAATTGACAATGAAATGATCGTCCCCGTGGGGCGAAAAATCTTCAAAAGAGCAAAAATCAAGCACTCTGTCCATGACAGATCGATGGATGCGGATTTTAATTCTTGTCTGCATATCTGCCCAAAGGTCATCAAAATCCAACTGAGGTTTTTGGTAATTCCGCGGCGCGAAAAATTCCTCTTTCCTCTGCAGGTTCGACATGCGTGATAATCGAAATAAGCGAAAATCATTTCTTTTGCGGCAATATCCTTGTAAGTACCAATGACTGCCTTTTAATATAAGCTGATACGGCTCAACCGTTCGTGTGGTTTTATTTCCATGGTGGGCGATATATTCAAAGGCCAGCAGCTTGTTTTTCTGCATAGCTGTTTTTATAATCTCTAAATATGGCTGTATTCTGCTGTTGCCCATCCACGGACTTAAATCGATACATATTTGATTAACTTTGAATTCAATTTCTTTCACTTTGTCGGCAGGGATAAAACTTCTGACTTTTGCAAGAGTGTGTATTAGTTCATCACCTCGTATCATGCCTGAAAGACTGGTAAGGCCCATCAAAAGAGCCGAAAGATCATCCGTCGAAAAAACCTTTTTATCCATTTTGTATTCCTGCATGATTTCAAAGCCGCCGCCGACTCCCGGTGTGGAGCGGACGGGAATACCCGCCATGTTGATTGCGTCTATATCGCGGTAGATTGTGCGGGGCGAAACTTCAAACATGTCTGCTAATTCTTGTGCGCCGATCCGTTTTTTATCGAGAAGTATCATAATAATACTGACAAGTCTGTCTACTTTCATCCGGCAGTCTCCTTTTGGTTTTGATTGTTGCCATACTGCTGTCAATAATTATATGGTACACTATGGATGAAAATAAATCAATCAAATAAGGAAGACGGAGGGAATTTATGTTTACAATCTATGTTTATGTTCTTGATACTTTAGCTGACTGGGAGATGGGGCACGTCACTTCGGAGCTTTATTCCGGCCGGTTTTTCAAAAAGGACGCGCAGCGTGTATCTCTCAAAACAGTCAGTTATACTAAGGAGCCGGTCCGTACAATGGGCGGCCTGACAATCATACCTGACTGCTCCATTGAGGATATTGTTGTGAGTGAAACAAGCGTGCTGCTTTTGCCGGGTGCAAATACATGGAATGATTCAAAGCACGGGGCTATTCTGGAAAAAGCAAGGGAATTTCTGACTTTGGGGGCTACGGTGTGTGGAATTTGTGGCGCGACCGCTGCCCTTGCCGGTTTTGGGCTGCTGGATAATCGTCCGCATACCAGTAATGGGGCGGGATTTCTTGAAATGGTTTCTCCTGGCTATAAAGGTCAAAGCTTTTATGTTGATGAGCCTTCAGTAGCGGATAATAACCTGATTACTGCAGGTTCCACCGGAGCTTTGTTGTGGGCAAAACATATTATTGAACATTTAGGCGTTTTTGAAGCAGATACACTAAAAGCATGGTATGATTATTTCAGCACTGGTAAACCTGAGCATTTTTTTGCACTCATGCAAACCTTGTCATCAGAAAATGGACAATAAGATATGAGAAATACCATATTGCTTGACAATTACCAGGCTGTTCCGGTATATTATGATTGATAAACCTGATATGGGATTACAGTGTATAAGGGAAGAGACATAAAAAATATCCCGGGGATAGAATTTTATACCGGAAGCAGGGAAGCCGGGTAAGACTGGCAACGTGAAAGGAGTAAGGTTATGGAAGAATTAAAAACGATTATGGAGAAGTTTGCTGCCTCTGGCTGGGATTTTATTGCTGTTCCGGCACAACAATGGTTAGACGGGAAATCCGATCCGGACGCTTTGGCAGCAGTAATCAAACAGGCAGACGAAGAATGTGGAAGCTGCGGGTGTGAATTAGATCCGTTGTATAAAAGAGCATTAGCACTTCTTTAAAAGGATCATAACTTCCCACGCAGGATAAAATATCTTGTTTTCATTGCTTTTTGATTTGGATTCAAGTAAAATAAAAAGATAATAAAATGAGGATAGAACTAAGATTTCCCAATTGCCCGGGGAACGCTGGGAACAAAGCCGAAAGCCTGATTTTAGCGGGCTTTCGGCTTTGCTATTTCAATCTTTGATTTTATGCTGCTTACAGATGCGCATCATTTTTGAAAGAAGATGGGGAACAGATACGGCTATGGACCAGAAAAAGTACAGAAAGAGAAAAAGGGGCAGACGGCGAAAAAGACTCAAACGGCTTATCCTTGCATATCTATTGCGGGTGCTGGTTGTACTGATCCCACTGATCCTGGTGATATTTGCAGTTTACGGCTGCTTTTATATATATGGCAGAATTACGGAGAAAGATGATGAAAGGGACAGAAACAACAGGGACAAGGCCTCTGTTATTTTCGCAGGGAACGATATACCCGAGCACTGTGTGGTCATAGATGCAGGCCATGGAGGAAGTGACGGAGGGACTGTCAGCGGAGAGGTGATAGAAAAGGATATCAATCTTTCGGTGGCCCTGAAGTTAAAAACCATTCTGGAGGATAACAATGTAGAGGTGATCCTGACCAGAAGTTCCGATGAAGACATGAGCCTGGCACAGCGCGCTTCAGCCGCCAACGAGTCCGGGGCAGATTTCTTCATCAGCCTTCATTGCAACTATTATGAAGGAGATAACCAGGTCTCCGGTCTGGAATGTTATTACAGCAGTCCGGAGGCGACGGAAAGCAGGGAGTACGCAGAAAGCATTATCAAAGCAGTCTCGCTGAGTGACGACATCAAGGCCAGGGACGCAAAAGCCGAGAGCTATTATGTTTTGCAGAACACGCAAATGTCCGCGGTTCTGGTAGAAATGGGATTTCTTTCCAATAATTCCGAGCGCCGAAAGCTGTCGAAAGAAGATTACCAGGAAATGCTGGCGCAAAAAATTGCAGAGGGTATTCTGCAAAAACAAATGGATCTTTAGCTTCACGACGGACTGCGAAAATATGGGGCAAATGCAAAGGAGCAGGGCATGTTATCGAATAAAGATATGAAAAGATACAATAAAAAGAACGATTATTCTTACACTTTTGGCGCCTTTCCTACATACGAGTTGTTGGAAAACCGACCGGAAAATGTTGAAAAAATACTGATTCATAGCACTGCCAGCAAGGAAATATATGATAAAATAAAGCTGTTATGCGACAAAAATGATATTCCTCTTGTGATCAATGACAAACTGCTGGAAAAATTAAGGGAAAAAGACAGCTGTATCGTTGTGGGAGTGTTTCACAAGTTTCAGTGTGAAATGGAAAAGGGGGAAAACCATGTGGTATTGGTAAATCCCAGTGATACCGGAAATATGGGAACGATAATCAGGACATGTATTGGATTCGGTATCCGCAACCTGGCAATTATAGAACCCGCAGTGGATATTTTTAATCCCAAGGTCATAAGGGCTTCCATGGGTTCTTTATTTCATCTGAATTATAAATATTTTTCTTCTTTTGAGGAGTATGCCACCGTGTATGGTGCGGACCGGTGTATGTATCCGTTTATGTTAAAGGGGGCCAAAAAACTGGGCGCCTTTCCTCTGGACAGGGATTGTGCATTTTCCCTTATTTTCGGAAACGAAGCAACCGGGCTGGATGACTCTTTTTTAAAAGTCGGACAGAGTCTGCGGATTTCGCATTCAGACGCCATAGATTCTTTAAACCTATCATTGGCTGCGGGCATAGCGATTTATGAGTTTACCAAAAATTATTTCTGATGCCTGAAAGATGTAAAAACAAGAAACCAGATTTGTATTGATGATATTGTGTAAAAGTGATAAAATCACAATAGATTTACGGGTTTCGGAGATACACACAATCCGTGTAAATCGCATGATCATGAATGACAAAAAGGAGAAACGGGAAAATGAAAAGATTTATGGTTCTGCTGTGTGGTTTTTTGGTTTGTACGGGGCTGTCAGCCTGCGCAGGAGGCTCCAGAAGCAAAGGGGATAAGTATTGGAGCGAAGCGCGGAAGGCAGAGGACTTTGGTACATATGTGACACAGAACTGGACAGATTTTGACCTGGAGGCGCTGAAGCAGGAATTCGACTCTGCCGACAGCACCCAGAGCCAGAAGTTTAAAGCGGCAGCCCTGCTGTGCGCGCGGGAGTACCAGAATAAAAGAGAGGTAGACAGTGAAGACTCCTGGACAAAAGGAGCATTTTCGGTGGATTATCCCGAGAGTGCCCAGTATGCGGCGCAGTGTCTTTCCATGGTGGCTGAAGGGGAGGCATTCCAGGAATCCTTTGAAGATGCGTTCTGGCCGCATGACTATTTCTGGCCCATACTGGCAGCGGCGGAGGACCTGGACGGGCAGACTGTGACAGCCCTCTGGACGGTGGACAGCGAAGTCTCTTACGGGGACAAGCTGAAAGAGGCAGTAGAGCAGTGGGTGGAAGCAAATCCCAAGGCTATTATCACGGCGGGAGACGCGCTGATGGAAGCCGGATTTTATGAGGACTGGGGATACCAGGACTGGAACCGGATTTATCTGAATGATTATTCGGATGCCGTAGAAGCGGATTCCCTGCAGGAAGCCCTGGATTACATTATCTATATGCAGAAGGTTCTTCCGGAACTGGAAGAAGAAAGCAGCACCCTCAGGGTGGAATCCAAAGTGAATGGGGAATTGTATTATAATACGAAACTGATGGTTGCGGTGGAGAACGGCCCGGAGCTGAAGGAAGGGGCAGGAGACACACCCCTGGAAAGCATTGAACTGGAAGGAAAGAAAGTAATTGCCCTATACCGGAATCTTCAGTCAGAGGAGTTTGCGGATTCCCCTGCTCCGCTTCAGGTCATGGGTGATTTCATGTTTGGACTTTCTGCGGGAGAAATGCCTTCTGCGGCAGAGGAAGCAGACTACTACCTGGTACTGACTCCCAATTATGAATATGGCGATTTTTACCAGTCGGACGGAGGCAGTGAGACCAAGATTCAGGAGGTCCGTTCCAGTACATCTATCGATTTATTTGAAGCGGCCACTGGAAATCTGCTCTGCCATGTGGGAAATATTCTTGAAAATGCGCCCAGCAGGATTTTTACCAGTTATGATGATGAGAGCGCCCAGTTCCCCGAAGTGACAGGGGCGGATGTATTGTCCTATATTTACCATAATATCGGCACGCCGGATCTGTATGTGGCATTGCTGGATAATCTTACGGGAAAATCACAGCTGGAAAAGGAAGAGTCGGTTATTGTGGGAGACTGGGAGATTACCTATCATTCCGGAGAACTTACGGATGGTTTTACCCATGGGATATATGCCTATGAACCGGGAGATGGGAACGTTTTTGCGAAGGGGTATTTCACCATTACCAATAAAAGTACGGAGAATGCAGGTTTTCTTCCCATGATTTATACCATCGGTGAAGACACCGTCATTGAACTGGTGGATAACAGCACAGGGGAAGTTTATGAATGCGTGGACTTACTCTCATATGGTAAATGCCTGAACGGAAGCTACCTGGATCCGGGAGAAAGCGAGGATGGGGAGCTGTTCTTCCAGATACCGGACGGCATTGATGCGGCAAATCTGTCTTTTGCCGTGTCGCTGGGAAATCAGGTAGTATATTATCCTTTTTAAGGATTCCATATATGGTGTAATCGTGCAGAATTCCCGCTATTATTTTTGGGCAGGGGCGCGTGAGGAGGAAATCAGCAGCCAAAGCTGCACGCGCCCCTGCGGCGGGTATGGGAAGGTGAATCTTCCCAATAGGATTGTTTACCGGCGTTTGACAGGCATCCAGATTGCACTCTCGTATGTCTCGCTGGAGGTATCTCCCATGGAATACCATTCTATATTGATATGGGACGCCAGCTCAAACTGCGGGTTTGCGGGAAGCCATTCCTTGAAAATTCTGGTATTGACTGTCTGCAGGGCCACCGGCATGGGGCCGGTACATTTGAATTTTGCCCACTCACCGGCGGGGATTTCGAAGACCTTCATTTCTTCCGGCACTTCGCCTCCCTGGTAGGCTCCTGCGATATAATACCGGAAATTTTCCTTGTCCGCCTCATCTTCCACACAGACGCCGAACTCTCCCACGCAACATTCTGCGATGACCTGCCGGATCTGTTTCTCTCCCGGATCCTCATTCTGCGGGGGCTGCCCGCAGTAGCGCTCACAGAATTCCTTCCAGATTCCGGGAATTTTCTGGTAAGAGTTTTCAAAGGAAACTGTCCTCTCAAACCCAATCATTCTCATGGCTTCTTTTTTTTCAATTGTAAATTCCATCCTATTGCCTCCTTTTACAGAAATTTCAGTTACAAGAGGTAGAAAGACTTTGATCTGATGAGGCTGTGCCTTCAGCTGTAAGGGGGACATGCCATGAAAACGCGTGAACGCCCTGGTAAAACTCTCCGGCGTGTCGTACCCGTATTTGTAAGCCAGGTCAATGACTCTGCATTCCTTGTTTCCACTGCCTTTGTCCGTGTTCCGTTTTCCGTTGCCGGGAACTTTCCGCCCCAGTATTTCCAGTCCGGCCAGGTACAGCCTGCGGTTCCGCAGGTACTCCCCGATGGTATAGCCGGTCACTATTTTAAAGCATTTCTGGAAATAGAACGGCGAGAAATGTACGGTATCAGCCACTTCTTCCGCACCGATATTCTGGAGCAGATGTTCTTCCATATAATTGATTGCCTTTTGCAAACCCATCAGCCAGTCCATTCTTCCTCCTCTGACATCCAGATCCGGATGTTGTTCTTCCTTAAGGACAGTTACATGGTACCATATCCTTCTTCAAAAATCATGTCTTTTTCTGTCCTCCATTGTCCGGGGCGCAAAGACGAAAAACTACAAATACCGGCAAAATGGTTTTGTTGCAGTGACGGCTGTTTTGTGGTATCTTAAATATAGGTTAGTATATTACTTATGGTGGAGGGAATATTCTTGACAATTTACGATATTGCGAAGGTGGCAGGTGTGTCAGCGAGCACTGTTTCCCGTGTTGCAAATAATAAGCCGGGTGTCAATGCCAAAACCCGTCAGAAGGTACAGCAGCTGCTGGAACAGAACCATTACGTGCCCAATGATGCCGCAAGGGGGCTGGTGACAAGCAGCAGCCATTTGGTCGGTATTCTGATTGCCGATATCCGGACGCAGCATCATGTGGAAGGGGCGTACTATATTGCAAATGAACTGGAAAAACTGGAATACTACAGTATTATCTTAAATACGGGAAACAGTGATGAGGCCAGGGCGGCCAGCCTGCGCATTCTGGAGCGGAGAAAAGTGGAGGCAGCAGTGCTGATGGGATCCGTTTTCCAGACAGATGCGGTTGCCTCTGCCATCCGACAATATTTGTCCGGGATTCCGGTTTTCATGTTAAACGGGTTTATCAATCTGCCGAATGTATATGGTGTGCTCACGGACGAATGCACGGGCGTGGAAGAATGTGTGGCGCTGTTGGCACGGAAGAAACGAAAGAACATAGCTTTCATGGTGGATTCCCCCACTCCCAGCAGTATGCTGAAGCTCCAGGGTTTTGTGAACGGTATGGAAAAGCTGGGGATCAGCGAAAAAAAGGCCTGGATATACCGGGATGTGGAGGGCACTGTGGAGGGCGGTTATCAAAGCATGAAAAAGATTCTGCAGGAACACCCGGCGGTTGACGGTGTCATCTGCAGTCTTGACATCATAGCCTGCGGAGCAATGCGCGCTTTGTGGGATCAGGGAATCAGGGTGCCGGACCAGGTGGGAATGATTGGAATTGATAATTCGGTCTATGCTGACATATGTACCCCCAGACTGACAAGCCTGGACAACATGCTGCTGGATTCCGGTATTACCATTGCGCATAAACTGGTAAATTGCCTGAAAGGCAGGACCACAAGTCAGAAGACAATGCTGTTTACAAACATAGTGGAACGGGAGAGTACCTGAACATACCTGCATATCTGCCCGCACAGTCTGGCGCTGTACGGGCGCTTCTTAGATGACAGACTCAGTCAAACAGAGTTTTCCAGGACTTGGAATGATATGCGTCAAAACACATTTTTATCTGTTCTTCATTGACTTTTTCCGTTGCCAGCAGCGGCAGCTCCCCCAAACCGAAAAACCTGCTTTCCACAGTTTCCGCATTGGGCTGAAAATTTCCCCCCACAATCGTACACATGATGAATATTTTGCAGACTTTGTATGCATAAACGGGTAAGTTATGCTTTTCCCTGTCCTGCACCGCAATAACCATGTCGGCGGTAACATCCAAACCTGCTTCTTCCTTTACTTCTTTTATGGTATTGTCCCTGACGGAGATATTTACATCAACCCATCCCCCGGGCAGGGACCATGTTCCATTGTTTTCTTTTACCAGTAAAATTTTCCCATTGTCAAAAATCGCCGCACGGGTATCTAATTTTGGTGTCTGGTAACCGATTTCGGAACAAAACAGATCTTTCACTTTACCCAGTGGGAGCCCTGACTGGCCGGAAATCATTTCAGCCGCAATTTCCCGGATCCGCTCATAACGTTCCAGGTCATAAACGTCTTTGCCATAAAAGAGTCCTGCCTGGGCAATGCTTTGCAATTCTATCGCCCACTGAAGCCATTTTTCATTGTTGTTCATAGCGCCATTTCCTCCCGGCTTATATTTGCGCCCTCCGGATGCTTCTTTGATCAGGGAAGGTATGTACTATTATAGTTATTTTTCCGGGTCAGATCAACTGCGAAAATAACCTGCAACAAGGTAAAGGTTTCAGAAGGCCGGACAGAATTTCCCGGGAGGGATGATTTTCCATAAAATGCAGAAAATAATTATATGGATACAAGCTTGACGAAAGGGTGAATTTATGTTATTCTGATATTGCAATCGATTGCAAAAACGAAAGTAAACTGCAACAAAATCAGAAAGAATAGTACTTTGGGGTGTGTGATTTTCTATTGTCAAGAATAGGAGGACATGAAATGCGAAGACGAATTGTGGCAATCTTGTTATCGGCGATATTGGTGTGCATGACAGCAGCCTGCGGGAATGGGGGGAATGAGCAAAACGCTGATGGAAACGAAGGAAACGGACAGACAGAACAGACGGGACAGACGGAAGATGGCAGTAAGGAAGATGGCAGTGCGGATGCAGGCGACAATTCCGACGGCAACTGGAAAATTGCTGTTATGACTTCCACGGTAACACAGGGGGAAGAGGCCTACCGTGCCGGTGAAATGGTAGCGGAACAGTATGAGGGACATATTACACATGTGACATATCCTGACAACTTTACCACAGAGCAGGAAGTTGCATTGTCCACGCTCCTGTCCCTGGCTTCGGATCCGGAGGTAAAGGCGATTCTGGTATCGGGAGCGCCGGCCGGTTTTTCTGGAATGTTCGATAAAGTAAAGGAACAGCGTCCGGACATCCTGATCTGGGCAGGTTCTCCTTCCGATGATATTTCGGTTGCGGCCGCTGCCGCGGATATTTGTTTTGACATTGACATTGTGGAGCAGGGACGTCAGCTGGCCCAGGCTGCCAAGGATATGGGATGTACCGCTTTGGTGCACTATTCCTTCCCCAGGCACATGGCGGTGGAAAAGCTTCTGGCCAGACGCAATGCCATGGAAGAAAAATGTAATGAACTGGGAATAACGTTTGTGGACGCCACAACTCCCGATCCCACATCGGATTCCGGAACCACAGGCACCCAGCAGTTTGTGCTGGAGGACGTTCCGAAGATGATTACAAAATATGGGGAGAATACAGCGTTCTTTGGAACAAATCAGGCACAGGTAGAACCCATGATTAAGACGGTTCTGGAAAACGGCGGTTATTTCCTGATGCCCAATGACCCATCGCCCTTTATCGGTTTTGCCAGCGCCCTGGGGCTTGAAATCCCCGAGGAACAGCAGGGAGATGCCGCATATATGGAGACCACCATTTCGGCGAAGCTGGCGGAACAGAACCTGACCGGACATGCAGGAAACTGGAATGTGTCGCTTCAGATGCTGAACCTTCAGGTGGGAGCCTGCTATGCCAGGATGTATATTGAGGGCAAGACCAATGGCCTGGCCGACATGGAAGCCTTTCAGTCTGCCATGGTGGAAGTGGCCGGGGAAGGTGTAAGCATCCGTTCCAACACAGACGCGGAAGGAAACGAACTGAGCAATTACATGCTGATTCTGGCTGACTATATTACCTATTAAAAATTTGTGAAGAAACATGCAGGGAAGAGAAAAAAAGATACCGGAACAGGACAGAAAGGAAGCAATTATGATCAAAGTTTATCTGAAAAACGCCCGGATTGTGGATGGCACAGGGGCTCCGGCCATTGAAAACGGCCTGCTGGTATATGTTTCCGCAGCGGAGGAATCCGGGGAACAGCAGGGGATTGTCTATGTGGGCAAAATGGATGAGGCGGTTTTGGCGCAGGCAGGGGAAAAAGACCGGATAATTGACCTGAAGAATGAATACACTTTAACTCCCGGTCTGATCAATACCCATGTTCATCTGGATTTACAGATGCCCGGGGCAGGATTCCGTCTTGACCCGCTGGGCCCGGCGTTCCGTGCGCTGAAGGCTTACCGGCGGGCCGCGGAAGCCCTGGAATGCGGCGTGACAACTCTGCGGAATGTGGGAGGAGGCGACTTTTTTGATGTGGCTATCCGCAAAGCCGTGGAAATCGGAATGCTGAACGGACCGCGCATCATTACCTGCGGCTGGACACTGATGGCCCATGGAGGACACGGTTCCGAGGATTACGGAGCCATTGAATGTACCGGCCCCACAGAGTTTACGAAAGAAGCCCGCAAGCTTTTGTCAAAGGGAGTGGACTGGATAAAAGTGGGTATGACAGGGGGACTGGAAGGCGCACATGAAGGCTTGTGTGACCGCCAGGTTACCAATGAAGAAATTGCCGCGGTGATCTGGCCGGCCCATGCCGCGGGAAAAAAGGTCTGCGCCCATTTGTCGGACGATGCCACCATTTACGACGCTGTCACAGCGGGGCTTGATTCCGTGGAACACGGGTATGCCATGAAAGAAAATACCTGCAGGCTGATTGCGGAAAAAGGAAAATTCTATACCCCTACTCTGGCAGTATCTTCCGAGGATGGCGTGGACTATATGCTGAAGCACGGCTTCCCGAAACGAAATTTTGAAAAAAGTTTTACGGCAAAAGAAGGACACAGGGCAGCAGCCCGGTTTGCACATAAACACGGAGTCAAGGTCTGCGTGGGTACGGACATGGTTCCTTCGGATCCGGTCCAGAGAGGATGCAATGCCACCCAGCTGGAAATGGAATTACTCAATGAGCATGCGGAGTTTACGCCGTTGGAAACCATAAAAGCGGCGACTTCCGTGGGCGCGGAGCTTTGCGGCGTGGATCATATTACCGGATCTCTGAAAAGGGGTTATGAGGCAGATATTCTTGCGGTCAGGGGAAAACCGGACCAGGATGTAAAGGACATGCGGAACTTGCAGATGGTAATCAAAAGCGGAGGCATCATCTGGAGTACGATTCCCGGCCATGAAGCCCGTAATTACAGTGTTGTGGGAGAAGGACAGATTGCGGAGGGCGGCACCTACGGAAACTGGTAATACATGTGAGGTACGATATGGCAGGGGGAACATTCCCCCTGTTTTATTCCCGACAATGGGAGAAGGATAAAGGAGAAGGAAGATGAATGACTCCATACGAAATAAAATGAAGAATAATTTTGCCAGGCTGCAGGGAGGCCTGTTTGCCGCAGTTGAAAAGGCTGATGTGGGCAGCGCGTACAATGATCTGCAGAAGCAGGGGGTATCCATGATGGGATGGGCAGACCCTTTTTACCCGGACCCGTCCATTCCGGCGCATTTGCTGGACAAGGCCGTGGAAATTTTAAAGGGGGGATTTCCGTCCCATTATACAATGCCTATAGGCAATGAAGAGCTGAAGGAAGAGATCGCAAAAAAGCTGGCCCGGGAGAATAAAATGACGGTGGATCCCAAAAGGAATATTATTATCACGCCCGGGTCGGACTCCGGTCTGCTGTATGCCATGATGCCCTTTATCGGGGAGGGGGACGAAGTGCTGGTGCCGGATCCAAGCTATCCTTCTAATTTTTTGAACGCGGAACTTCTGGGTGGGAAAAGCATTCCGGTGCCGCTGAAGGCCGACGATCACTACCGCATTGATATCGGCGCTTTTGAAGAAAGACTTACGTCCAGGACCCGAATGGTTCTTCTGACAAATCCCAACAATCCCACCACCACCGTATTTTTACGGGAAGACCTGGAGAAACTGGCAGAATTTATCTGCAGAAACGACCTGGTGTGCGTGGCAGACCAGGCATTTGAATCCACAATTTTTGATGGCAGGGAAATGATATCGATTGCAACGCTCCCGGGAATGGAGGAACGCACTGTTTCTGTCTTTTCCATTTCAAAGGGAATGGGACTTTCCGGATTCCGTGTGGGTTATCTGGTGGCCTGCGATACCATTATGGATGTGCTTTTCGGGGGTGCGGTAAATGTTCTGGGCGCCACCAGCACGCTGTCCCAGCTTGTGGCAATCGAGGCATTCCGGCATCCGCAGTTTATGGAGGAATATAATCAGAAACATGACAGACGCCGCAAATATGCATATGAAGTTTTTTCCAGGGTTCCCGGGGTTAAAATCAATCTGCCGGAGAGCAGCTTTATGTGCTGGCTGGATGTGTCGGCCCTGGGAGATTCCACGGAGATCGTGTCGTACCTGATCCGGGAGGCAAAAGTGGCCTGCAATGATGGGAAGGCTTATGGCCCCCAGGGAACAGGATGCCTGCGGCTGATCATCGGATGTTACTGGGACGATCAGCAGTCTTTCGATGCCATGGACCGCATGGCGGCCGCGCTGGAAAAGCTGGCCCGTGCCACAGATGTGCCGGGCAGATAAAAATATGAAATACCGTTAGTGTGAGAACGGCATTATGATATACCGGCCAGGCCGCGCAACGGCGCAGGGAAAAGGAAGTGTATGGGGAAAGCGGCAAATATAGAAGATACGCAGCGCGAGTTTCTATTGCAAGAACAGGAGGGCTTGGGTATGCAGTCAGAATTTGTGTTGGAAATGGAGGGCATCAGCAAGGAGTATTTTGGAAATCCGGTGCTGAAGGATGTCAGTATACGTGTCCGTCCGGGAGAGATTCTGGCGCTGGTGGGAGAAAACGGCGCCGGAAAGTCCACCCTGATGAACATTCTCTTCGGGATGCCTGCCATTCATGCCACAAATGGGTTTCAGGGCCAGATCCGCATCAATGGGGAAAAGGTGCAGATCACATCACCCCTGAACGCCATGAAGCACGGTATCGGCATGGTTCACCAGGAATTCATGCTGATAGATGATTATGAAATAGCGGAAAATGTAAAACTGAACCGGGAAAATTTAAAAGAAGGCCTGCTGCGGAAGCTGTTCGGGGAAAAGGCAGGGGTTCTGGACCGGAAAGCCATGAAAAAGGAAACGGCGGCTACCCTGGATGAGGTGGGACTGAATATTGACGCATCCACGCACACAGGCTCTCTTCCGGTAGGGTATAAGCAGTTTATCGAGATTGCCAGGGAACTGGACAAAAGCAATGTGCGGCTGATTGTGCTGGATGAGCCCACTGCCGTGCTGACGGAAAATGAGGCGGAGAAGTTCCTGCAGTGTGTGAAAAATGTGACAAAAAAGGGCATTTCTTTTATCTTTATCAGCCATCGTCTGAATGAAGTAAAAAAATATGCGGATCATCTGGCAATTCTGCGGGACGGTTCCCTGGTAGGAGAGTATGATACGGAAAGTGTGTCGGTGCGGAAGATTTCTGAGCTGATGATCGGAAGGACGGTGGATATCAGTCAGCTGGAAGGAGAGCGCACATTAGACGAAGCAATTTCCCTGGAACTGAAAAACTTCTCCGTGGATATGCCCGGGGAACGCCTGAAAAATGCTTCTGTCCGGATTCACAAGGGAGAGATTTTCGGCTTTGCAGGCCTGGCGGGACATGGAAAGGCAGCCGTTGCAAACGGTATTATGGGATTATACCCCGCTTCGGGAGAGGTGCTTTTAAACGGCGGGAGCCTGGATGTGGCAGACACGCTTGCCACTTTGTCAAAAAAGGTTGCTTTCGTCTCGGAAGACCGACGGGGAGTGGGACTTTTGCTGGATGAGTCCATTGAAGTCAATGTGGTGATCTCTTCCATGCGTGTCAGAAACCAGTTCCTGCGAAAAGTGGCGGGAATCTCCTTTTATGACAAAAAGGCCTGCAGACAATACGCGGAGGAAATGATCCGGGAATTTGACATACGCTGCACGGATGCGTCACAGCACACCAGGAGCCTCAGCGGCGGAAACCAGCAGAAGGTATGCATTGCGCGGGCGGTGACACTGGAGCCGGAAGTGCTTCTGGTTTCGGAACCTACCAGGGGCATTGATGTGGGAGCGAAAAAACGGATTTTGGATACCCTTACGGAAATGAACCGGTCCACCGGCGCCACCATTATTATTACATCCAGCGAGCTTGCGGAACTGCGTTCCGTCTGTGACCGTATTGCCATTGTTACGGAAGGTGAAATTACGGGTATATTAAAACCTTCTGACGAAGATTATCGTTACGGACTGCTGATGAGCGGTGTTTCGGAAGAAGAGGAGGCTGTGTATGAAGACAAAAAACAGGAAACCTAGCATACTGGGAATATCCCAGATCATCATGATTCTCTTTCTTCTGGGCCTGCTGGTGCTTTCGTCCGCGCTGCAAATGGATACCGCCACTTTGATCTCGGATTCTCTGGTGCGGATCGGGATGCAGGCGATTTTTGTGCTGGCGATGCTGCCCACCATTCAGAGCGGTATCGGACTGAATTTCGGGCTGCCGCTGGGGATATTGTGCGGTCTTCTGGGCGGACTGATCACGGTGGAGTATAACATGACGGGACTGGGAGGCCTTTTTACCGCCATTTTGATCTCCCTGCCGCTTTCCGCAGGGGCGGGCATTTTATATGGATGGGTTTTGAATCATATGCGGGGGTCGGAAATGATGGTAGGGAATTACCTTAATTTTTCCATCATCTCCCTGATGTGTATCGGCTGGATGATTCTTCCCTTTACCAACAAAAATATTATCTGGGCCATGGGCAGCGGAGTGCGAAGCACGATCACACTGGAATCCAGTTACGAACATGTCCTGGACAGGCTCCTGAGCTTTGGATTTGCAGGTATTACCATTCCCACGGGTACATTTCTGGCAATCGCCCTGCTGTGTATTGTCATGTTTCTCTTCCTGCGCAGCAAGCTGGGCACCATGATGCGGTGCAGCGGTGAAAACGCGGTTTTCGGCGCATCCCTGGGAATCAACAACAATCGTATGCGCATTCTCAGCGCGGTCATTTCCACTGTCCTGGGCGCCGTGGGAATTATCATCTATTCTCAGAGTTACGGGTTTTACCAGCTGTATACGGCTCCCCAGATGATGGCATATCCCGCCATAGCAGCGGTTCTGATCGGCGGCGCCACCACGCGGAAGGCAAGCATAGGCAATGTAATTCTGGGTGTTGTTCTCTACCAGTCCCTGCTGACCATTGCGCTTCCCATTGCCAGCGAATTGCTGGAGAACAGCAGTCTGTCCGAGATTTTGAGAACCATTGTCAGCAATGGCATCATTTTATATGCATTGACAAAAATGGTGGGGAGGAAAGTGTAATGACAAAAAAGATAACACCGTTTGTCCGAAAGAATATTGTAACTTTGTTATTTATCATATTATGCATTTTCACTACGATTACCTCCCGGCAGTCATCCTCGTTTATTCTGCAGGAGCTGGTGAGCCGGATTTGCCGCAATGCGGTTCTGATTCTCTCCCTGCTGATGCCGGTTCTGTGCGGTATGGGGCTGAATTTCAGCATTGTCCTGGGGGCTGCCGCCGGGCAGATTGCCCTGATTCTGATCACTTACTGGAATATCGGCGGTCTCCCGGGAATGGGACTCTGTATCCTGATGGCATCAGTGATTTCGGTTCTGTTCGGCATCTTTGCAGGCTTTATTTTTAACCGCACGGTGGGCCAGGAAATGATCACGGGTATGATCGTGGGATATTTTGCAAAGGGTGTGTTTGACCTGATTTTCCTGATTCTGGTGGGAACCTGGATGATTCCCATCTCCGATCCCAGGCTGGTGCTGGCAGGGGGCGTGGGACTGAAGAACACCATAGATTTAAACGAGAATGTCAAATATGTCTTTGACCGTGTCTGGCAGATGTCTTTTATGGACTGTCTGCTATATGGGGCGATTGTCACGGCGGTTTTTGCCCTGCTGCAGGCAGCCTTTTATCTCTTATACCGCAGACAGGACAGGAAAAGCGCATTGCGCATCTGTCTGCCGGGGCTGGTTACGGCCGGGACCCTGACAGCTGCAACCCTGCTGTTTGGATGTGTGCCTGCCCTGAACCAGGCGGCGGCTTACACAAAGGTTCCCGTATTCACGCTGGTCATCATTGCCGCTGTCTGTATGCTGAATGCGTTTCTTTGCCGTACCAAGCTGGGGCAGGACATCCGCACATGCGGACAGAATATGCAGGTGGCCACGGCGGCAGGAATACCGGTTGGGCGTACCCGGATTATCGCCACGGTGATTTCCACGGTCATAGCGTCCTGGGGACAGATTATTTTTCTCCAGAATATGGGTCTGATCAATACCTACACCAGCCATGAACAGGTAGGAACTTATGCGGTGGCGGCGTTGCTGGTGGGCGGGGCGTCCATCAAGAAGGCATCCATCAGCCAGGTGTTTGTGGGAGCTCTTTTGTTCCATCTGTTGTTTTTTACCATGCCTCTGGCAGGAAACCAACTGTTTCATGATTCCCAGATCGGCGAATATTTCCGGGTGTTTATCAGCTATGGGGTAATTGCCGTGGCTTTGGCGCTTCACGCCTGGAATCAGGGCACAAAGAAAAATCGATAACCAAAAGGAGGGGCTTATGAGAATTGCAATATTGGGCGCCGGGGCAATGGGAATTCTGTTTGGCGGCTGCCTGTCGCAGGAAAACCAGACCTGGCTGGTGGATGTGAATCAGGAGCGGGTTAAGACAATTACAGATAAAGGCGTAAAAATCAGGGAAATGGATGGCACGGATCGTCTGTTTTATCCCGGTGCGGTGACGGATACGGCAGATTTGCCGCAGATGGATCTTGTGATTATATTTGTGAAGGCCATGTTTACCAGGGAGGCGCTGGAAGCCAACCGGAACCTGATCGGCCCGGATACATACCTGATGACTCTGCAGAACGGCGCGGGCCATGAGAAACAGCTGCTGGCCTTTGTGGACCGGAGCCATGTGATTATCGGCAGTACCCAGCACAATAGTTCCATTCTGGCCGATGGCTATGTAAATCACGGCGGAGGCGGCAGAACCGCCATCGGCCTTCTGGGGGGAAGCGGCAGCTGTCTGCAGAAGATAGCGGATACTTTTACAACCTGTGGATTTGACTGCGTGATTTCGGATCAGGTGCAGTATCAGATCTGGGATAAGTTGTTTCTGAACACTGCGGCCAGCTCCCTCACGGCCATTCTTCAGGTGCCCCTGGGGTTTATCCTGGAGGATTCTTATGCCTGCGAAATCATGGAAAAGCTGGCAAGGGAGGCGGTGGCAGTGGCCAATGCCATGGGCATGAGGGATTTCCAGGCGGAAAGGGTCATAGAAGATATCAAAAACGTATTGTCCCATTCCAGGGGAGGATATACCTCTATTTATGCGGACATTAAAAACGGGCTGCACACGGAAGTGGATACCATAAGCGGTTCCGTGGTGGAGGCGGCAAAAGAAGTACAGATTCCGGTGCCATGTCATGAACTGGTGGTATCTCTGATTCATGCCATGGAAGATAAAGAAAAGCTTGTGGGAAAGGGACAGTCCAGCTAAGAAAAGTCAAGAGCTATTGAAAAAAATTTGTGCTGGACAGTAAAATCGCAAAGGCGCACGAGAGGAACTTTTATGAGATTCCTTTCGAATAAAAGATTCTCTCAAGATAGGTGTGCCGAAGCGGCTTTACCCTTTAGTGCTATCGCGCAGCGATTTAAATTGGAGGAAGAATAATGAGTGCATACAAAATGGGAAATTTAAGGATAGTGGATCTGACAAAGTATCTGGATCCGGCTACGGAGAGCCGCAGGTGCCATCTGTATCGTTTTAATACAGGAGGGCCGATTCCGGATTTTCATACCATCATGGATCTCACAAGCCATCTGGGAACACATTGCGAGTGCCCTTACCACCATGATGATAACTGGCCTGATGTGTCCGGCCTGCCGCTGACCAGCTTTATGGGGCGGGGGATATACTGTGTGCTGGAGGATGCCGGGCCCAACAGTTACATTACGGCGCGGATGCTGGACCGGGCACTGGGGGACAGGGTCCGGGAGGGAGATGTGCTGATACTGGATTCGGAATATAAACTGCCTCCTTTCACGGAGAAAACCAATGGCCCCGAGGATAAGAGGCTGTTTGTGAACGGGGAAACCGCGCAGTGGATGGTAGACCACAAAGTGAAATGTGTGGGATTTGGGGATGGCGTGTCCATTGAGAACTGCAATGAGGACGTAAAGCCTTTCCATGATATCTGCATGGCTGAAAATATTACGTTTTTGGAAGTCCTGAAGAATCTGGAAGAACTGAAGGAGGAAACATTTTTTATTTCTTTTGCGCCTCTTTATATCAAGGGGCTGGACTCCTGCCCGGTACGTGTCTATGCCATAGAAGGGCTGGCCGAATTCGCAGGGCAGGCATACAGATGCGGCGTGGGAAGAGATTGTATTTCAAGATGAAATTCCGGTTGCATTTTTCCGGCAGGAATGCTATAGTAAAAAGCAGGACTTAAATATTCAGTTGAAGGAGGCGTTTTGATATGACAAAGACAATGAGGATGGTGAATGGGATCAACTGAATACCGGGCATGAAAGTGCTGTTTTAAGTACCTGTATGAATACTGTTGACTTTGTGTAGAAGACACATCATATTGGTGTGTCTTTTTTGCGCGCAATTTTTAGGAAAGGGAAAGGTGATTTGATATGAGGGAAAAGATATTTCAGATACAAAAAAGAGGTCAGATAGAAAGAGAAAACGAAAAAACAGCAAAAACAAGGAGTTTGAAGATTGAAGAGATTAAGATATTATTTACTGAGTATGAGGCCCTCCAGCGAGACTTATGAAGAAATATATGAGGGCAAAATGTATGAGTCGTTCATGGATAAGGATCCGATAGTACACAATCACGCCGTTTACTGGGCCGGGGAGACTGGCTATGAAATCACGAAAAGCAGCAGGCTGGATTTGTCCAGGCCCACCGTTACCATCCACATTCCCATGAAGAGGTTCCGGACGGAAGAGACCGGAACGGCGGCCCTGGATTACATTTTCCGGTCATTTATTCCCTATATCAGGGCACTGAATGAAGCCAATGACAACCGGAAGCGGACAGACAAGGAAAACGGACATTATTATATTTACGAGCCCAACAATAAGGTTCTGGTGCGGAATGTCATTTCGGCCAATATAGTGGCACAGAAATACTACAGACTTATTGGCAAAAATACCATTGAACCCATTGACGGAATGCGGGACCAGGGGCATACGTCCTATTCCCCCGGAAAGTCTTGTATGATTCAGCCCATTGAAGGGGAGAGAAGCATTCCGGCATATCTGTGTGCCAGTATTATGATCCAGGTACAGCTGCCGGAAAAAAAGCATAAGAAGGCGGCAGAGATGCTGACCGCAGACCTTCCGGAGGCAGTGGAACGCTTTGTGGCGGAATTTGACCGGGAGGGACTGGCGCGGGCCCTGGCCCTTTATGAAAAGCAGGAGACTGTCAGGGCGTGGCTGCGGGACAATAAATATTGTGCCTTTGTGGCGAACGGAAGTATACTGCCCAGGGCAAAAGGAAGCGATCTGCCCATGGAAAAGGCGGTGCCTTTTATGTCTGCGCCGGAGGATGAGACAGAGGTGGCAGGCGTAAGGGGGATGGTGTTCCGGCAGGGCGTCACCGTGATTACCGGCGGGGGCTACTCCGGGAAGAGCACCCTGCTGGATGCCCTGAGCGCCGGTATCTACAATCATGTGGGCGGGGATGGCAGGGAACTGGTGATCACGGATGATTCTGCCATGAAAATATCCGCTGAAGACGGCAGAAGTGTGCGCCATGTGAATTTATCTCCTTTTATCAAGTGGATTCCCGGGGGAGATCCCAGGGATTTTTCCACGGAACATGCCTCCGGTTCCACGTCCCAGGCGGCTAATATTATGGAAGCCATAAACTGGGGAAGCAGGCTGCTGATGATTGACGAAGATAAATCCGCCACCAATTTTATGATACAGGATTCGGTGATGAAGGCCCTGATTGAAAAAGAACCCATCACCCCCTTTGTGGAAAGGGTGCAGGAGCTTGCGGCGGTAAGGGATGTCTCCACCATCCTGGTAATCGGGGGTAGCAGCGAATATCTGCATGCGGCAGACAGGATCTATATGATGAAGGATTACCAGATCAGCCAGGTGACGGACATGGCCAAAGAACTGCAGGCCGGAAGCATGACATGCCCGGAAATGGATAGGAGAGATGTCCTGGAACCGGCAGATTACACAAACCAGGATCAGGTGGATGCAAATATGCTGAATACCCGTCCCCGGGGGATGGCCACGGAAGTGCTGAAAGTGTCCGATCTTGGATTTCTGATTCTGGGGGACGAACAGATTGATATCCGGATGCTGCATGATATTGTCAGTATACCGCAGCTGAATGCCATTGCGTTTATCCTGCGGAAACTTATGGGCCAGGTAAACCCTCTGGAGCGTTTCCAGAAGTTTGTGATATCCAGGCCCGGCGCCGGGGAAGAAAACCATGACAGCCCGGAAAAGAGCCGGATTTCTCCCCGATGGGTGTGCAGGGAAAAAGAGGTGGAACGCATACTTGGGGAGATTGGGCAAGAAGGGCTTGAATCCGCGTATTCGCCGTTTTTCTCCGAATGCATCCGCTGGATGGATCTCCCGAGAAAATATGAAATTCTGGCGGTTTTAAGCAGAATGAGACTGAACGGCGACGCCGGACAGGGCTAAGGCGGCAGGTGAGGAATTTCGCAATCCAAATGGAAGATGAGGAATGGCATATCAGGTTTTATTGTAATTAAAGAGTGAATATGTTAAGATACCACTGAAGGATCCGCGAATCTGCCGGAAGGATATGGAAAATGCGGGTAAGGATCCTGTGGACGGTTTAGGGGCGCAATATGCCCCAAAAGGAATGACAGGAGGCGGAAGGAATTTTGAGGGCGGGGAAATCTGGAAAGAAACTGGCCGGGCTGATTATTGCATTGATGCTGTCTGTCTCCGCATGTGCGGTGCCAGCGGCAACCGGATCCGGAACAGCGGAAAATCAAACGGAAAAAGACGGACCGGTTATTTCCGTGGTGGGAGGAAGCGGCGGTACTGCGGATGGAACGGACTGGCAGGAGCATCTGCCGGCCTATGACGGTTTGCCCAGCGTTGATATCAACAATGGAGTACCTTTTTTTACCGGGGAAGAGATGACCACGGAGGTCTTTGAAGAATACAGCGATCTGGACGAACTGGGCCGGTGCGGCCCCGCCTTTGCCAATGTGTGCCGGGAACTGATGCCCACGGAGGAGAGGGAGAGTATCAGCAGCATAAAGCCCACGGGCTGGCATTCGGTACAGTATGAAATTCTTGCGGATCAATATCTTTATAACCGCTGCCATTTAATCGGTTATCAACTGGCCGGGGAGAATGCCAATGAAAAAAACCTGATCACCGGAACCAGATATATGAATGTGGAAGGAATGCTGCCCTGGGAAAACCTGGTGGCAGAATATGTGGATGTGACAGGAAACCATGTGCTTTACCGGGCCACGCCGGATTTCGAAGGGGAAAATCTGGTGGCAGACGGGGTGCTGCTGGAGGCCTATTCCGTGGAGGACGGAGGCGCCGGAGTCTGCTTCAATGTATATTGTTATAATGTACAGCCGGGTATTGTCATTGACTATGCCACGGGGGAGACATCCCTGGACGAAGGCTGGAGGGACGGGGCAGAGCCGGAATATGATTATGTGCTGAATACCAATACCATGAAATTTCATCTTCCGGACTGCTCCAGCGTAAAGAAAATAGACGACGAAAATAAAGAATTATATGCGGGGAGCCGGGATGCACTGACCCGGGAAGGGTATAGCCCCTGCGGGAACTGTAAGCCGTGACCGTTCGGCAGAGACGAAAAAGTGTGCATCTGCCGGGAAATGGGTGAGAAACTGCCGTGCAGGCAGAAGAAGGGAAAGAAGCCGTGAAAAAAACAGTTATAGTCAACATTTACAATTTTATCCGTATGTCCCATGTGGAGCCCAGTGTGTTTATTCCGGATGATTTTGAGACTGTCAGAAAGCAGATGATTCTCATCAGACAGTATGATTTGCCGGCCACTTACGCATTAAAATATGATGCGCTCATGGAGCCCCGGTACCAGGAGCTGATCAAAACCTATGCGGGCAGCCGGGATGAAATTTCAGCCTGGTGGGAGATCACGGAGGCGCTCTGTGTAAAAGCGGGAGTGGACTTTTGCGGTGCCGGTACGGAAGAATATGACGACCGTGTCAATTCTGCTTACTGCATCGGCTATGGGCCGGAGGAGCGCAAAAAACTGGTGGATGCCTATATGGCTGATTTTTATCAGGTCTTTGGCTTCTATCCCAAAACCATAGGCTCCTGGGTGCTGGATACGGTGACTGTCTCTTATGCGGCAGAAAAATACGGCATTCTGGGCAGCGCCATCTGCAGGGATCAGATGGGGACGGATGGATTTACATTGTGGGGAGGCTTTCCCAACGGAATCTATTATCCCAGCAGAAAAAATGAAAACATTCCGGGAAATACAAAAGAGGGTCAGGTTCCGGTTCCCATGTTCCGGCTGCTGGGACCGGATCCCATTTACAATTTTGAACAGGATGTGCGCTCCGGCCTGCAGGGAGTTTATACCCTGGAGCCTTCCTGGCTCATCGGCAGGAACCCGGAGTGGATTTCCTGGTATTTCGGGTGTCTTACCGGGGAAGATTCCCTGGGGGTGGGTTATGCCCATGTAGGGCAGGAAAATAATTTCCTCTGGGAGAATATCAGGCCGGGTATGGAACCGCAGCTGAAGAAACTGAAGGAGCTGCTGGAAAACGGCTGTGTCAGGATAGAGACCATGGCCGAATCCGCCGCATGGTTTTCCGGGTCGTACAAGCTGACGCCGCCCATGACTTTTCAGGCATCCGCGGACTGGGACAAGGGGAGGAATCTGTCGGCCCAGTGGTATGCCTGCAGCAATTACAGACTGGGATTTCTGGGGGAAAAGGGACATCTGCGTATCCGGGATTTCTTTCTCTACCGCCAGGAATACCCGTCCCGGTACCTGGAGGCTCCCATGACCAATGCAAAGAGCACATTTGATGCCCTGCCGGTGCTGTTTCCGCAGATATGGGTGAAGGAAAGGGGCGAGAGGCCGTTTATCCGGCTGCTGGACGAAGAAGGCCGGGAACCGGCGGGTGTGATATCTTACAAGGCCCTGGACGATATGAGGGCGCAGGCAGTACTTGCGGAAGAAGAAGGAGAGGTCCGGGCCGTGTTTACCATGTCCCCGGAGGGAGTGCTGCTGGAAGGAAATTATCGCCTGCACATGGACTGTCTTCCGGTTTTCCGTTCTTTGTACGGTGGAAAAATTCAGATGGAACATGAGGGATATTACTATGACTTTTCGGTGGAAGAGGGCAGCATTTCCACCGCGGAAGCGGAAGGCGTGGAGATCTGTCCGGAGCGGGGGCGTATTTTCCTGAAATTAGGGCAGAAAACGGAGCGGGGGCAGGTGATGACAGACCTGCAAGTGATTCTGCCGGAGAGAGGCAGCCGGGAGACGCAGGAGTTTGCGGTGCCGCCCATATCTCCGGCCGTGGAGCCCAGGTCCTGCATTTTTGCTGCGGGTACCACGGGAAAAGTGGAACTGGCAGCGCAAGAGGCCGGGGAAATCCGTTATACCCTGGATGGCACGGAGCCGGGGGAAGACGCGGCACTTTATTGCGGCCCGCTGGAACTGCGGAAAGACACTGTAGTCTCCGCAAAGCTGTTTCTTCCGGACGGCAGATGCAGTGAGACGGTTACGGAGTCGTACCGGTTCGGGATTCAGGGAATCCGTCTTACCAGCAGCACTGTCTTTGATGTCCGCCCGGTTTTCGGGGGAAACGGCATTGGAGACCTGACGCAGCCGCTCAGGGGTTCCCTGGATTACCTGGATGGCCGATGGAGGGGGACCCTGCAGAATCTGGAGGTATGCGGAGAGCTTCCGGAACCGATGTATGTGGAAACAATAACGGCTGGTTTTCTGTCTCACCACCGGTCCGGAATCATATATCCCAAGTCCCTGCGCCTTTATACCGGCAGGGATGAGGCCGGCCTGACCCTTACGGCTGAGGTGGAACTGCCATGCGAACCCTGCGCAAGGGAAATCGCCAGACAGGATATTACTTTTTCCGTGGGACAGGTGATAGGCTGCTTCCGGCTGGAAGCCTGCAGATATCGGAGAATGCCCCAGTGGTGCTGCTACCGGGGAACGAAGGGTGTATTCACCATGGTGGATAATATCATTGTCTCACCGGGTACTTAAGTACCTCTTTCCCTTTTTTATATTGTATGCTATAATGCATTGTGGAGCGTAAAAACATATAAGGGGAAAAGTATGGATAAAGTACTTTCATATATCGGGGAACGTTTGAGGGATGTGAGAAGTTCCCGTCTGCTGACGCTGGATGATGTTGCGAAACTGACCGGTGTCAGCAAGCCAATGCTGGGACAGATCGAGAGGGGGCTGTCTTCTCCCACCATCAATACTTTGTGGAAAATCGCAACCGGGCTCAAGATGCCCTTGTCGTACTTTTACAGACAGACGGAAACACTGCTTACTGTGGTGGGGCTGGAAGATAAGATTCCTGCCATGGAGGAAAATGATGGAATGCGGGTGTACACTTTATTTTCCTTTGAACCGGTAAGGAATGTGGAAGTCTTCTATATGGAATTTGACGGAGGCGTCAGGCATTGTGCGGAACCCCATATCAAAGGGGTGGAAGAATATGTTTTCGTGATCAGCGGGACTATGAAAATCATAGTGGAAGGGCAGGAAATACTTTTGTCGGAAAAGCAGTCAATGCGTTTTCAGGCAGATGTTCCCCATATCTATCACAATATTTCGGACCAGCCGTGCATTGTACACGACATGATCTTTTACGCAAATGAGGCTGTGCTGAAATAAGGTGCCGGCCGGGCAGATATCCCGCTTTTGCGTCATGGCACAAAAGCGGGACGCCGGGAGGGCGGCAGTCATGCGAGGCTGCCGCTGCCCAGCGCATTCAGCATATTCTGCCAGGAAGACAGAGATCCGAAGGAACCGGTCCCCAGGGAGGAATATCCCATTCCGTTTTGCAGATACAGGTTCCGGGACATAAGCTGCAGCGCCAGCTGACTGGTGAGGCGGCAGTTTTCACAGCAGGCGTTCCCATTTTCGGCAACAGACCGGGAGGAAGTATCCTGCGGATTCTCGTTTTCCGGGATTTCTTTCTGCTGCCGGAGCGTATTTTGGGCAGCTGCTTTTTGTATATGCTTTGAAAAACTGCCAACATTTGCAAAATTGCGGATATTTGCCGTTCTTGTACCGCCCCGCCGGGCATAATACTGGTTGATTTCCTGAATTTTCGGATCGCTGCCGATCCATCCGAATGTTTCGTTCATTTCTGACTCCTTTCTTGTAACAGTACGGTTACGCAAAATTCATTTTTTCCCGGGCAGATGTCCAGATCTCCTCCATACCTGGCGGCGGTCTGTTTCACATTGGACAATCCGATGCCATGCAGTGAGAGCGGATCCCGGGAAATATTTTTTCCTTTTGAGGAAACGGGCAGCCGGGTATGGCTGTCGAAACGGACTTCACCCTGAAAGGAATTTTTGACGGTGATCAGGTAAAATTTCTTTTTTTGTCTGCCGGAGAGAAAGATGTACTTTGGTCTGCCGGAAATGGCGCTGCAGGCCTCCAGGGCATTTTGCAGAAGGTTGCTTAAGATAATGCCAATGTCATAGGCGTCAAAAGTTTCTGACGCAGGATAGTGAAAATCGGAACGGAATTCTGCTCCCATTTTCAGGGCCAGCGTCCGTTTCTGGTTCAGAATGACATCAGTGACAGCATTTCCGGTCTGAATGACAAGTTCAAATGCACTCATACTTTCATCCATTTTGCGGATGTATTTTTCCATTTCCCCATAATGGCCGCTTTCCATAAGTCCCTGAATATTGGTCATGTGATTTTTCATTTCATGCTTCATCTGGCGTACGCTTTCGTAAAACTGCCCTTCTTCCTCCAGCCGTTCCCGGATGGCAAGAATCTGCTGCTGTTCTACAAAATGTTTTTTCTGCTGTTCCTGCAGGCAGACCACTTTCTGGCAGGAGGCAATGGCGGCAAGAATCCCCAGGTAAAATAATATGGCAGTCGCAGGAACCAGCCCCAGGAAAGCAGGATAGGTTTCGTAAAGCCGTATCACCTGATCCTTTCCGGAAATCACCAGGAGACGCAGCAGGATTGCCACAAACAGGATTCCGGTCACCGGTGTCAGGAGAAGATAGCACAGTTCCTTTGTGTGCAGCGCAATTTCTCTTTTTTTCAGAAGGGCCCTGACTGCCCGGAGCATGCCGTAAAAAAGTACCAGCTGGAGACAGGCCACCAGCAGATAATTCAGCGCCGCACTGCGGTAAACTTTCTCCGGAGTATCGGCATTTCGCAGAAACCAGCCGGATGTCAGGTCATTCACGCTTTGGAGAATCATCATGACCAGGCTTCGGACGCAGTAAAAAATTACACCCAGAAGAAAAACCAACCGGCGTTCCATGCCCAGTAAACCGGCAGATGCCGTGAGCAGGATCATGATTAGAATCATGGACTGCCACCCGGCGCTGAAAGGTGCCAGGTATGTTCCGGTATAGATCAGAAACACAAGAAGTTCCTTTTTTCCGGGACATTTTCGCAGTGCATTTCTTCCGCCCAGTATTTCTCCTGTAAACGGATGAAAAAAAACCGCAATACACACGCCGTATAAAAGGGTCTCGATTGCCAGAATGACTGTGTGAAATAGTAAAAAATGTTCTTGGCTCAATGTATTCTCCCGGGATTAACTGATAAACTGCAGATGCATTTTTACAAAGCTGTCATATTTATACTTGGAGAGGTTCAGACGCCTGCCGCTGGTCAGAGTCACTTCCGTCCGGTCATAAGATTCCACATAGGAAAGATTCACCAGATAGCCTTTGTGGATCCGGCAGAACTGTCCCTGCAATTCCTGTTCCATGGTTCCGATTTTTCCATAGTATTCCAGAGTTCCATCTTTTAAATGCAGCACAATCTTATGCCCATGGCTTTCCATATAATAAATCTGTTCCAGCGGAATGATTTTCCGGGTTCCGGCAAGGGAAACCGTAAGACTCGTTTTCCGCTTTCCGGCATTGTCCAGAATCTCCTTTACGGCTCTCCGGAAGACATCCGCAAATTTATCCTCGTCAATGGGTTTCATCAGGTACTGAAATGCACCCACGTCGAAGGCGTCAAAGACATAACTGTCATACCCGGTGACGAAAATGATAAGGGGCTGGGGCCCGGATTCCCGGCTGCGGATTTCCTTTGCCAGATCCATGCCGTTGGATATGTCTTTCCGGCCGGAACCGCTTAAACGGATATCCAGGAAGAGGAGATCCGCTTCCCGGTGCGCAGACAAAAAATCATCGGGATGGGCATATTCCGCAATCATACAGTCAATATTCTGTTTTTTGATAAGCCGGGAGAGATAGAGCCTTATATTTTTTTCATCATCACATATTGCAATCCTGATCATATTCATACCTTTCAAGGCTTCTATTTTTGTATCGGAAGGCGGGCCGGAAATGTTACTTTATTTGCGCAAACGGACATTCTGACAGCGCAAGTGGACCGGCAGCGCCAAAAGCCTTACCGTACCGTTTTGTAAAAAGGTTTCATATTTTGTAAGAGTCCTTCGCACCAGCCGTAAGCGATTCCGGCCGGAACCAGGTTATTGATGTGAATTCAGTATATACCAGGGGAGAAATATCTGCAATTGGGAATCCATGGGGAAAGAGACAAGATTAGATGAGCAATCAAGTAGGGGAATGCTCTTCTTCCCTACTCGCCGTGCGCCCCGTGTGCCGCCTGGCGGCATAATTCCAGGTGCGGGGAAGTCGCACTTTGTGCACGGGCCTGCGCAATCAAGTAGTGGAACGCTCTTATCCACTACTTGCCGCGCGGGGCGCATGTTGCGTCAGCAACAATCTTCCTTATGCGCCCCTGCGCATAAAAAAGCGCCGGGCCATTTGCGGAACAGTCCGGCACCACATGGATACGGATAAAATACCGTTGAAAGTCTCAGCGGGGAAGTTTGCCGATTCTCTCTATGTAGGCCTTTTCCTTCTCGCGGTTTATCACTTCGCGCAGGGTTTTTAATTCACTTTCGATTCCATCCAATTTTAACAGTATGGCATTGGTATCATAAGTTGCAGAAGATTTCTTGCTGCTTAAGGTTTCGTAGAGTTTTTTTGTTTCTTTGTGCACGCGCTTGGCCTGCTTTCTGATGTCTTTCTTCAGACTTAAAATCATGTCCTTTCCCTCCGCGTATCTTGTTTCAAGCTTCTCTTTTATCATATTCTATTTTGGGGATATCGTCAATATCTTCATGAAAGTTCCGTCATAAATGTTGCAGATTTAGAAATAATTCTTGCAATCCGTGCAGTTTTGTGATATAACTTCCTATTTTTAACAGTAGTATGGATGATGAATCGCTGTAACCCTAGTATTTATGCGGGCTACAGCGATTTCGGTTTCAGAAATGAAATATGGTAATTTATTCCCTGCCTTTACTTCTTTTTTGGATTCCCCTCATCTTCTGCTTGGTGATAAACTGATAGTCTGTGCGGAAACCGCAGACTTCGTGTAAGACATCTGTCAGTTTAGAGCGTTTATAGAGTGGCATATACCCCTGATCCTCCACATCTGCAAAATCCATCTCCCTGAGCGTCTTCAAAATTTCTTCACAGGTATAGTTGCCTCCCAGCCTTTTTTCCAGGATCCGGTAGACAAGAAGGGCGAGAAAGCA
>CAJTLR010000026.1:6815-43479 GCA_910577185.1 uncultured Acetatifactor sp. | reverse complement strand
TAGAGCACTCGGCTGTTAACCGAGTTGTTGTAGGTTCGAGCCCTACTCGGGGAGTTAAAGTGAATAGTTTGAGGAAGAACCTGCAGGCGTAATGTTTGCAGGTTTTTGCGTATTCTGCCGCTCCTGGAAAAAGTTGGAAACGAAATATACGCTGGGATAAGGCCACCGTAATGGTTATATGTCAGATTTCACTGATGGAGCATGTTGGGAATAGAGGTTCATGGAAATCTTTTGCCTGTGAACAATATGCAAACATCCTTAATGCTAATAAGAAATCTGATGGAAATAGAACTGTGAAAGAAGTGTCTTTTCTTGTTGCTTCAGATGGTAAGTATATTACAGATAATACAGGAATACCATTAGTAGTAGAAACAGTCAGAGAAATATCAGAGGAAGAGAAAGAGGCAATGAATAAAAGATAGGCTGTATATAAACATATATTGGAGATATGCAGCGAGAAATTGAACGAAAGAGAGAAGAAACAGATGATTTCTATTATTGAATATTTTGGAAATCATGATGAGATTGATCGTGCGACAGCAGAAACAATTTGCGGAAAGGGTACAACTACTACGGTAGGATATTTAAATAGGCTGATTGAGGTTGGAGTTTTGCAAAAGCAGAAAGAATCAGTTGCAACTGTTTATAGGATTGTTGGTTTATAAAACTGAAAGCAATCCTGAAAGCAAATGAAAAACTGAAAGGAATCTTGAAAGCAAATAAGAAATTGAAAGCAATTCGAATCGCTTGTCAAAGAGATTTTACGGTATGTAACCGCATCAATGGTAGAGCACTCGGCTGTTTACTGTGGGGGTGTTGGTTCGAGCTCTGTTCAGGGAGTAAGGCACCAAAGGGATGACACTCAGAAAAAGCTTGTAAACATCAGCGTTTGCAAGCTTTTATGTTTCAGAAATTGCAGGAAACACTTTACTGGGATGTAAAACAGGTAGGGAAGATGAATCTTTCCTGCTCGATTGGTAGCCCAAATATGTAAAAAGGTTTCCATTCTTCAGCCAGTGGGTCTCGGAGAAAACGATAGATAAGTGAGTTTTGAAATGGGAGCAAAAGAAAATGAAGGGGTCAGTTACAAAATCTATAAGATATTGCGTATCGTTAATGCTGGATTCAGGTAAACCATTTTTTCTGGGACATATCATGGTCAGCACGGTGATATCGCTGTATGGAATATTTAACATTAACTTACTTAAGTATATCATAGACCTGCTGTCCGGTGCAGGCGTTCATGCCGGTAAGGCTTACCTGTTTGCGTTTGTTTACTTCGCTTCGTTTCTTCTTTTGGAAGTGCTGAACGGCATAAAAAAAGTACTGTGGGATTACACATTTGACAAAGGCCGCAATTCGTTTCTAAAACAGATTTATGCAAAGCTGGTCAGTATGCCGCTGGAATATGTGGATTCGGAAAAAGGCCGTGACGAGGCAGATGATGTGGCATGGATGGCAGACACAGTCGCCAACATGGCTTATGACTGCTGGGAGGGCGTGGCAGTACTCATCAATTTTGCCATTCCGTTTGTTGCACTGATCATGTATAACATGTGGCTTACTCTTTTTGTGCTGTTGCTGATCATACCGACGATTATAGTCAATATCGTATTTGACAAAAAAACAGATGTTCTTCGCCGGAGCAATGCTTCGGCAGTCAGGAAAACAAAGTACTACGGCTGGATGCTTTCAGACGCGGAGGCGGCGAAAGACATAAGGATGTACAATCTGTCTGACCCCATAAAGAAACGCTATGAGGAAGAAAAAAGCAAATACTTAAAGCGTGGCAAAAAGCTCGATATGCGCCGGATGATGGTTCTGTTATGCAGTGAGTTTGTGAAGTATGGCGGAGAGGCTGTGTTTTATATCTACTCTGTCATACTGGCATACCGCGGCGATATCACCATCGGAGAATTAACCTTATACTTTGGCTATATTGCACTGATTTCGAAATCATTTCACAGTTTAATTGGCTATGCCGGAAGCCTCAAAGTCAATACATCGGGACAGCTGGAAAGAGTATTTGCGTTTCTTGCGCGGCCTTCCGAGACAAATGGCAGTCATATACGTGATATAAACGATTTTGAGTCTCTGGAATTTGACAATGTGTATTTTAAATACCCTGCTGCAGATGATTATGTGCTGCGCGGTGTCAGTTTTACCATAAACAAAGGGGAGCGGGTTTCCCTGGTTGGTGTAAACGGCGCAGGAAAGTCGACGATTATTAAACTCATCCTCGGGCTTTATCAAATCAGCTCAGGAACCATAAGATTGAACGGATATGACATAAACGAGTATGATATGGGCCGTGTGCGGAGGCTGTTCTCTGTCATGTTCCAAAATTATGCCAGATATGCACTGACCCTGAGAGAGTGCATAGGACTTTCGGATACAGAACGGCTTGATGACGACGACGGCATGCTGGAGTCAATTGGAAAGAGCGGTGTAGCCGAGTTCTATGACAAGTTTGACCGCGGGCTTGATTCCTATGTGACAAAACAGTTCTCTGATGCCGGAATCGAACTGTCAGGAGGACAGCATCAAAAGCTTGCACTTTGCCGGACATATTTCAAAAATGCGCCGTTTTACATCTTTGATGAACCGTCTGCGGCGCTGGATGCCGATGCGGAAGACAGGGTGCTCCGGAATTTTGCACGCATGTCTGACAGCAAAACAGGCATCATCATCTCTCACAGGCTCTCGAGCTGCAGGATGACGGACAAGATAATCGTACTTGAGGGTGGAGTGATCGTGGAGACAGGATCTCATGAGGAGCTGCTGTCAAAGGATGGCACATACGCGAAGCTGTTCACAATGCAGAGAAATAAATACACGATTCATCCGGCTTCATAAGTCCGGCTGCTGCCGGACAGCAGGAACATAAGAAACTTTTATGAGCACATTTTCGAAAGTAAATTTCCCTTATGAGCGTGCGCCGAAGGGAATTACTTTTTAGCTTCATGGCGCAGTGATCTGAATGGGAGGTGCTTTTTATGGATGCGCTCAAAAGATGTATGAGCAATATCATATTTTCTTTTCAGTCCAGTTTTCTGGCTTCGAGGAAATACTTCACGGTCAAGTGTGTCATATCTGTCATTACAATTGTGATTCCGCTTGTGAATATGACAATATGGCGAAGAATTTTAAATGATATAACAAATAAAATGCCGGTAAAAACACTTTTATACAGTATCACCGCATACTTGACACTGGAACTGCTGTTAAGAATGGCGGGAAAAGTAAACGACTACATTCTGACAAGATACAGGGAGGCAATGAACTTTTATTTTGAAAAAGTGACGCTGGATAAAACAGCCAGAATGGAACTGTCTTTCTTTGATTCTTCCAGCATGGCGGATAAAATATCCCGCGCGCAGTCGAATTTCTGGTCAATGGAGGAAACAACATGGACGGTATTCAATTTAGTGTCCGAAATGGTAAATGTCATCATTGCGTTTTCCATTGTAGTTTCCTATAATGTGTGGATCGCGGCTGCAGCCGTTCTTTTTATGATCCCCTCATCCATTCACTATAACAGATATATAAAAAATTTACGGCGCAGCGAAATTGCGTTCAGCGAAGACCAGAGAAAGGTGGAATATTTTCAATCCATGTTTTTGGACGAGCAAGTCCATTTTGAGATGAAGCTGAACGGGACGGGTGAGTATTTTATAAAGTATTTCATGGCGCTGAAAAACAAAATGCTGAGTGCGGGAACGAAGATAGACATCAAATATACCGCCACAAAAACCTTGTTTTTGATGCTGAATTACTGCGGAGACATTCTTGTTCTGCTGACATCAATTGCCGATGTCATAGCAGAAAAAACCGGCATAGGTGACTTACAGTATCATGTCGGTATAATATCCCGCCTAAGGTCGCAGACCACTTCTTTCATCGAGGATATCAACAGATTCATGATCCATAATGAAAGATTAAATGATCTCAAGGATTTTATTGACATAGTACCCGAAACCGAGAAAAGCGGAACAAAAATACCTTCCGCAAATCCCAGGATAGAGTTTGACAATGTGTACTTCAAGTATCCAAACTGTGATGACTATGTACTGAAAGGCTGTTCTTTCACAATCCATCCAAATGAAAAAATCGGCCTGATCGGTCATAACGGAGCGGGTAAATCAACTATCATCAAATTAATGTTTCGATTATATGACCCTCAGTCCGGCGCTGTCTATATCGATGGAGTAGATATCAGAGAGTATGATATCTGCGCGTTAAGGAGCATTTTCGGAGTCATGTTCCAGGAAATGATTCCCTATAGTCTGCCGCTCAGGGAAATAATCGCCATGCCGAAATTTGATGAACGGTTTGACGAAGGCAAGTTAAAGAATGCCTGCGATATCAGCGGAGTCAGCAGAATCATCCTGGACTGGCCGGAAGGTTTTGACACTGTTCTGGGGCGTCGGTATGTCTCCGAAGGCAAAGACCTGTCAGGCGGTCAGTGGCAGCTTATCAATTATGCCCGGGCGTGGTTTGATGAAAAGGAATATATGATACTGGATGAACCTTCGGCAGCGCTGGATCCGATAACGGAAGATAAAATATTCGGGGAGCTTTACCGTCTCAGTGACAGCAAGAGCCTTTTGACCGTTTCACACCGTTTGTCAAACACAACACTTTCGGATAAGATTCTTGTGATAAGCGACGGACAAATCATCGAGCAGGGCTCGCATTCCCAACTGCTTGGACAGGATGGAGTATACGCGCATCTTTTTAAGCTGCAGGCAAGCAGATATCAATGACATGCATAAAACAGCTGTCCTCCGTGGCCGGAAAGGCGTGTGCTTTCCCGGCCACGGGGTATGATACACCTTATGCTTCTAATTTTGTGATATTTTCCGGTGAATTCCGGACTTGCAGAAACTCTGCAAAACATGCCATTTCGTTTAAGATTGTTTCTTTCATATCGTCATCCGGCCTGATTCCCGGTTCCCACCACCAGTTTCTGATCACGAATGATTCGGCCGCACGAACCGGTTCGGCCTCAAACCTTGCAACAAACTGATCATTGTATAACACCGGCAATACATAATAGCCGAATTTTCTTTTGGCAACGGGAGTATATACTTCCCAGCTGTATGTAAAACCGAATAATGCTTCCAGCATTTTTCTGTCCCATATCATGTTGTCCAGTGGCGCAATGAATCTGGCATAGCTGTTTGAAGCCTGGTATTTCATATATTCCTGAAAATTCTTTGAAATATAGAAGGATTCACTGATTCCTTCCACTTGCATTTTATTTATCTTATTTTTTGCAAGCAGTGTCTGAAGGATAGGAGTACGGGTCTCATTTTCGCATAAAAAACGTCCCAGCCACCCTCCGCCCTGCTTATTCCACAGAAAGCCGACGCTTTCAATTCTCCTTTCGACGTACCATTCCAGGAAACTTTCCAGGGTCATGTTCTGGTCGCATTGAACATCCGTATCATCAAGCACGCGTTCCGTAAAGTCGAAGTATTTTTGCGTGCCCCGCTTATCGGCGACACAGAGTTCACCCTTGTGGAACAGGTAATCCAGCGCGGCGCTGGATAGTTTCTTATGTCCCCAGCGGCTTTCCCGTACCTCCCCAATGGATATATCCTTTGTTCCCGTCCTGCCATGTTCTTTCACAAAATTCCTGACGTCATCCAGTATTTCAAATATTCCCATCTGGTTACGATGTTCCAGGGTGGCAAGCACATGACTGTGATATTCATTTCGTACAAAACGGAAGCGGGCGAAGTCACCGGCATTATAAATACACATTTCCTTGTCGAATCCATCCACTAATTTATGTTCTTTGTATAAGAGATTGTAAAGATACGATGCCTTGTAGTCCCTGACTCTTGCCTGCAAGACCAAATCGGCATTTCTTGCTAAGACCTGCAGAGGATCGTACTGAATGCTGTGTATACGCCGCATGATCTTTTCCGCCCCTGCCTGGCCGCTTATGGCTTCGGCACCGTCCAGATTGTGGTAACGGCACAGCATATGTCTTGCTTCTTCCCGTGTATATAATTTCATCTTTATTCCTCATATTCCATTTGTATTTCCCTGCAGGTTTTCAGAATACGTTCCCTTATTTCCCGGGGCTCCATAATTTTAACCTGATTTCCAAAAGACAGAATGACCCCGTACCAGAATGTCTCATGTTCCGGCACGGAAAAACAAAACTCGAAATCACCATTTTCAAATTCCTGTGTGAAACGTCCTTTTAAATATTCCCGGCATTTTGCTTTGACGGCCGCCTTGCCGCGGAGCCTGATATGCACAATATTTTCATGGTTATTTTTCAGCCTGATATCTGAGAGAGTATGAATTTTTGTGTTTTCCATATCTGTTGTCTGCAGGCTGTCCATACGGACTAATTTGAACATACAATAATCCTGGTATTTTTCGTAATATCCGATCAGATACCAGTTGTACCATTTGTATTGCAGGCAGACCGGTTCTGCCTGAATTTCTTTCACTTCATCATGACTGTTTGTGTAAGTAAAACGAACCATGCGTTTTCTTTCAATGGCATCTTCCAGCAGCACCAGGTGTTCCTTTATTTTGTCATCTTCACCTGCCACGCCCAGATCTACGGAAACCGCCGTATCCTTCGCATTCTTCAGGCTCTTTATTTTTTCCAAAGTCTGTTCCAGACTTTTGCTGGCATATGCGCTTGCCATTCCTTTCAGGGCAGCAACAATCCAGCCATATTCATGGGGGGTGGCAACCTGCTTTTCCAGGACAAAGCCATCCATAATCTGGTACCCGCCTTCCGTACCGTAAAAAGACTGAATGGGAATGCCGGCCTGGTCCAGAGATTCCAAATCCCTCATAATTGTCCTGGAGGAAACTTCAAATTCTTCGGCCAGTTTCTGTGCAGATGTCCGGCCATGATTTAATAAATAAACAACAATGCCCATAAGCCTGTCAATCTTCATTTTTCCCTCCATTTCTGCGCTGTTTTGAGTTTGTTTCTGCAAAAGTTTACTTTCACACTTTTCTCCTTTCGACTCCAGTATAGAGAGTAAACTATGACACCATTATGTCATAGTTTGCGGAAACAGGCAATTATTTTAAGGAAGACCGGGGGCAAAGAATGCAATCAGTTTACAAATCTTCTTCGTTTTGTGTTATAATACTCTTACCCTCAGTGGACAAGGGGATACACGCCCGATTTTGGGTGTCCGCGAAAAGGGTATGGTTTCAGGACGGCAATGCAGACTATAAATAAATAGGAGGGACTTTATCATGATTAGACTGCTGGCTCATTTACCGGAAATATTGATGCTGTTGATTTTTGCAGGCGGTGCGGCGCTGATTGTCTGGTATGTGAGGGCGTTTTACGCAGAGCGCGGAAACCGCCAGAAAAAAGCCCGGGAACATCGGATGCGGTACGGCGGGGAATGTATCCTGGAATGGAACGGAAGTTTTGCGGATGGCCCGGTGGATCCGGAATTTGGAAAGCTGGTAGTGGAAATTCCCAGGAAACGTGGCAGCGGGGCCGCCTGTTTTTATGAAAGAGGGCTGGTACTGGAAAACAAGCGGCTGCCTTATGGGGAAATCAAGGATGTGCTTTTGGCAGAAGCAACCACGGATAAGAAATATACATTGAAGCAGGCGGTCAGGGACATGGGGGTATTATGGATCTATCCCCAAAAAGGGACAGCCATGGGAATCAGGGAAATGAGTTATCACTTTGACAATGAAATCATGAAGAAAATAAAGCAGGGACTTGGGTTTTAAGGTATTCATAAAAAAGAAGCCTGGCGGAGCAGGAGAAAGGAGGAGAAAATGTATATTATCAGTAAGTCGGATGAAAGAAAGCAGCGGGAACGGGAGGTGCTGAAGACTTACCATTACCCGGAAAACGCATCAGCGGAGATACGGGAGTATGCGGAGGGAGCGGCAGAAGGAATCCATCAGGCATTGAAGATGCTGGAAAGGAACAGAAGGTGACAGGGATGAACGATTTTCAAGATTTGAAGCTGGCCATCGAGGCCCTGAGCGGCGGGAGTAATACGGTAATTCTGGATGACAGGGGGCTGCCAAGCATTGTTGTTGCAATGCCTAAACTGTATCTTTCGGATTTGCTGGAAGGAGCGCCCCGGGTTCCCCATCCGGCATGGATGGTGGATGGCATGGAGAAGGACGTGATCTATGTGAGTAAATATATGAACATAGTCAGGGACGACAGGGCATACTCGCTGCCGGCCCAGGATCCGAGAGTCTTTTTCACATACGACCAGGCCATAGATTTCTGCCTGAATAAAGGCGCCGGCTGGCATCTCATGACCAATGCCATGTGGGCTGCCATAGCGCTGTGGAGCAAGAAAAACAAAACCATGCCGGAGGGGAATACCAACAACGGAGAGAATTTTTATGCCCCCCATGAGAAAGGCGTCCCTTCTTCCGGATATCGTGACACTGTGTACAGAACCGCCACCGGAACGGGCCCGGCCACCTGGTTTCACAATCACAATGTGTCCGGCATTGCGGACATGACGGGAAATCTGTGGGAGTGGGTCAGCGGCCTGCGGCTGCTCAACGGAGAGATTCAGGTGATACCGGACGGAACTGCCGCAGCGTTCAACCGGAATATTCATAAAGCGGACAGCCATCTGTGGCATGGAATCACGGAGGAAGGGGTGTACTCTGCCCATGGGGAGAAGAATACCCTGAAGCTGTCCTCCCATTTCCCCGGGGATGCCCTGGAGACGGACCATGTTCTGGAAGGAAGTCCCATCTACGATACATCCATAGAAAATTATGCTTTTTCAGATCGGGACAGCACGGGAAATTTCGGTTATTATGACTGCAGTTTCAGTGAACTGAAAGCCGCGGAAGGGGTGAAGATACCGCTTCTGATGAAAGCACTGGCACTGTATCCGGAAAACAACAGCCGGCGGGATGGCATTTTTGTGATGCGCAATTATGGGGAACGCATGGCAGTCAGGGGCGGGAAGCACGACAGCCGGGAAAGGGCAGGGCAGTTTGCGCTGCATTTTTACAATCCCAGATATTATCATGGAGGCAGCGCCATCGGATTCCGGTCTGCCTATGTGAATTTAAACGGGGACAGAATGTAATATTTTACCCGGAAAGATCGGAAAAACAAAGAACTTTCCGGGGGATTTGCCGTCTATAGGGCAGACGGGTGACGCCGGGGCTGTGCCGGGAAGAAAAGCAGCGGCCGAGAGGGATAGGGACTGTGAGGAGAAAAACTTCCGGCTGGGTCTGGAGGCCGGTGTTACCTGAAATGCAGGATAGGAGGCGGCGGGAATGAAAAAACGGGTGATTGTATGGGTTCTTTTCCTGGGACTGACACTGTGCGCATGTGCTGACGGGGGGAAATCCGACAGCCAAAAAGAAAACGGCGGGGGAACCGGTACCCGGGAAAACGATGCCGGATTCCCTGCAGGAAACGGGACGGAGGCAGGGAAAGACGGCCCGGAAGCGGGTAATACGGAAAGCGCCGGAGGGGCAGAGGACGGAAACGGCCTGGCAGAAACGCTGCAGGATGCGGGGAACGGCAGGGGAGGAGACGAAGACGGGGCTGGAACCGGCGCCGGGGAAGCGGGAACCGGATCTGCGGGGGCAGAAGAGGCGGGCACGGAGGCAGTGCAGGGAGGCCCGTTCGGGAAAATTTCCGTGACGCTGCCTTCCGGATGGAAATACGAGACGTTTTCCATGGACAGCGAAGAGATGTTAACTTGCAGGTACGGCATTCATTTTTCTCCCCGGGATGCGGAGGAAGGCTACATTGAAATCGGCTATGTGGAGGGGTTCGGCGTCTGCGGAACGGGACTGGAGGAAACAGATGCAGTCATTGCGGGATGTCCCGCCAGTGTGGGCACCTACGACGGACACGGATACTGGAATTTTATCAGCTTTAGGGAACAGAATGAACATGTGGTGGCCCTGTCCTGTGGTGTGGAAGCATGGTGGGATGACTATGGCAGCCAGGTGATGGAAATACTGGACACACTGTCCTATGAACCGGATGTAAAAGAAGGCAGCTCGTATATTTTTCAGAAGGAGTCTGAGAGAAGCGAAATCGGCCTGTATTTTTATCTGGAAAACATATCTGCCCAAAAGGCCACACTGTGCTATCGTATTTTTGACCAGGATGCACGCACCGGGGAACTGTCTGACGGGGATTCTTTTGCCCTGGAGCAGTTTAGGGAAGGCAAATGGGAAGAAGTGCCGGTGGCAGTGGAAGGAGATTACGGATTTCATGATATAGCCTATGTGATTTCGGGAGAAGAAGTCACAAAAAGAGAGCTGGACTGGAAATGGCTGTATGGGGAGCTTCCCCCGGGACAGTACCGCATCAGGAAAGAGATCATGGATTTCCGGAAAACCGGAGATTTTGACTTATATACTGTGTACGCACAGTTTATTTTAAACTGAATATTTCCAAACGATTTGCAGATTGACTGTATGGGCAGTGCAGGTTGACTGTGCTGCAGAGTTTTTTGGGGCTGCGGTATTATGAAAGCTTTCCTCCGGCATCCGGATATTGCTTTTGGGCCGGGGCCCTTTTTGATTTCGTTGTAATCTGTATTTCATATCTTTGACAACTCATGGAAAAAATCCTTGTATTACCGAAAAAAAATCCCTATCGGAAAACCGTGCCTTTTTCTATAATAAACGCATCAAGTGATTACGGTACGAAAAAGAAACAAGTACGAGGAGGTAACGTGATGGGTGGGAAAAAGACGTCTCAGGCTGTCAGGACGAAAAAAGAGAGTTTCTGGCAGAATATGTTCAGGCACAAGGGCCTGTATTTCATGGCACTGCCGGGATTTCTCTGGTTTGTGTTATTCAGATATGTTCCCCTTGCAGGATCGGTTATCGCCTTTATGGATTATGACATCTATAAAGGGATCGGGGGAAGCAAATTTGTGGGGTTAAAACATTTCTCGCACTTTTTTAAATTTCCGGAGTTCGGGCAGATTTTCCGGAATACGGCTATCCTGGGTGCGTATGACGTGCTGATCGTATTCCCCATACCCATTCTCCTGGCGATCCTGATGAATGAAGTGAGAAACGCAAAGTATAAAAAGGCTGTGCAGACAGCGGTATATGTGCCTCATTTCCTGTCCTGGGTCATCATAGGCGGTATCTTTACCACACTGTTATCCCCCAACACGGGAATCATCAACAATGTACGTCAGCTGCTGGGACTGGACTCTGTGTACTATATGGCCAGTGAAAAACATATCAGGGGAATCCTGGTGATCGCAAGTATCTGGAAGGAGATGGGGTGGAGCTCCATTGTGTATCTGGCGGCCATTGCGGGGATTGACCCGGCGCTGTACGAGGCGGCGGAGATTGACGGGGCGAACCGGTTCAAGCGGATGCTGCACATTACACTGCCCACCATATTGCCGATTATCATGACCATGCTGCTCCTGAAAATCGGAAACTTTATGGAAATCGGTTTTGAGAAGACAAATTCCTTTATGAACAGTATGAATCAGGGCCGCATTGATGTGTTTGACACATTTGTGTACCGTTACGGCCTGCAGAATCTGCAGTATAGTTACGCCACGGCGGTGGGCCTGTTCAAATCAGTGGTGGGTATCACGCTCCTGTTCATATCCAATGCTTTGAGCAAAAAAACAACGGAACAGTCGGTTATATAATGTTTGCCTGACCAGGAGGTATGATGATGAACGAAACCAAAATTAAGAGATCTCTGCCGGACAGAATATTCAATGCGGCGAATCTGATTATCCTGGGACTGATCGGTCTGATTGCAGTACTGCCTTATATCAATATGCTGGCCGTGTCCCTGAGCAGTTCCGGACCCGTGGATTCGGGCAGGGTATTGTTTCTTCCCATGGAACTGACCTTTGAAAATTATAAAACAGTGTTTATGGATAAAAATATTCTCAGATCCATGGGCATATCGGCGCTGATGACCGTAATCGGAACGTCGTTCAGCCTGCTTCTGACAGTGATGTTCGCATATCCGCTGTCCAGGGAAGAATTCAGGCTCAGGAAGTTCTGCAATGTGATGATACTCATTGTGTTTATCTTCAATGCGCCTATCATTCCCTGGTATCTGACCATGAGGCAGTACGGGCTGTATGACAATTTTCTGGCGCTTATCCTGCCGTCTGCACTGAGCACTTACAACATTATCATTGTCCGCTCCTTTTTCTCGGAAGTGTCACCGGCGCTTCTGGATGCCGCCAAAGTGGACGGCTGCGGGGAGATGCGGACGCTGATGCAGATCATCCTGCCCATTTCCAAAGCAGTGATGGCGACGGTGGGACTGATGTACGGGGTGGCCTACTGGAACAGTTACACAAATCCTCTTTATCTGATCAATGACCGCAATTTATATACATTACAGCTGCGAATCAAGTCAGTGGTTCTGGATTCCAATGCACTGGAGAGCATGAATCTGGTGAGCCTCGGGACATCAACCCAGGCGCTGAAAATGACCACCATCATTGTGGCAGCCATTCCGGTACTCTGCGTGTATCCGTTTCTGCAGAAGCATTTTGTAAAAGGAATGACCATCGGTTCGGTCAAGGGCTGATTGCGGTAATTGGAAAAAGCTGCTTTTCAGGAACTGCCGTAATAGAGGGCCCAAAAAGCCGGTAGGGGGCATGGCGTGGGGGCAGCGGATAAGAACAGAAAAAATAATTTTTCAGAAAGGAAGGAATTTATGAAAAAGAAACAGATTATCAAGATGGCGGCAATGGGACTGGCACTGACCATGCTGGCAGGATGCGCCAGCAAACCTGCAGATTCGGGAGATACTGCCGGCGGGGAGAGCTCCGGCACAAGCGTATCCTCCGGTGAATCTTCCGGGGAAGAGACAAACCAGGAGGAGAGCAGCCAGGCACAGGAGGATTCAAACCAGGAGGTTCCGGTCATAGATATCGGCCTCAGGGCGGGAAACAGCTATGTGCAGGCATGTCCCGACATCAATACGGACGAACATGTCCTGGCATTTGAAGAGAAGATGGGCGTGGATCTGGATATCACACTGATCCAGCATGACGGATTTACGGAGAAGCTGGGCATGATGCTGGCCCAGGGCGATTTTCCTGACGTGATTTCGGGAGATATGCCATATACATCCGTTATGGCCGGGGCCATTGAAAACGGACTGTTCCTGCCGCTGGATGACCTGCTTGAGGAATACGCACCCAATCTGATGGCGCAGGTTCCGGAGAATGTGTGGGATGAACTCAGGGGGCCGGACGGACATATTTACGCCATTGGCGATTTCATGACCAACACGGCCAGAAGGTGTACGGTGATCCGTAAGGATCTTCTGGAAAAACTGAATCTGGAAGTGCCGGTGACCCTTGACGACTATTACAATGTTCTGGTAGCATTTAAGAATGCAGGCGTGAAGTATCCTTTTATCGGAAGGGAGAAATTCAAATACAGCGAGACTTTCTTTGCGGCATATGGTGTGGTGCCTACCACCTGGCAGCAAAATGAGAACGGAGAGGTGGTACCCGCCTATATCCTGCCGGAAATGAAAGAGGCGCTGGCATTTTATAAGAAGCTGTATGACGAGGGCCTGATCGACGCGGAGAGTCTGACCAATAACGGAACCGTCAGGGACCAGAAGGCTGCGGCCGGTGACGTGGGTATGATGGTAGTCAATATTTCCGCCGCTCCCGGTTACAATATCGCACTGAAGGAAAATGTGCCGGATGCGGAGTGGATCTGTGTGGCATCCCCTGAAAATCCCAACGGCGGAAGCCATGGTTATGCGGCGTTCACACCCACGGCGAATGTGCATTACATCAATGCAAAGTGTGAGAACCCGGAAGAAATTGTCAAGTTCTTTGACAAAATGCTGGATCCCGATCCGGATCTGCAGAGATTCCTGACCTATGGCGTGGAGGGAGAATTCTATACCTTAAATGCCGATGGCACCGTAAACCTGCAGTTACCGGAAGTCTCTCCCAATCCTTTTGACGTAATTCCCCAGTTCCTGAGGAGAATCAAGGATGCCGGTATTGACAGGGCTACCATTACCGGCATGCAGGGAGGACCCGAGGCTATCGAGTACTATGATACAAAGGCGAAGGATGATATTCTGACCTATATCCAGCCTATCAACCTGCAGAGCATTGTGGAACACCCGGAACTGTCCGTGGAGGAAGACAAGCAGGAACTGTTTATCAACTATGCTTCCAAGGTGATGATCGGAACAGAATCTCTGGACAATTTTGACAAGTTCGTAGAGGAATGGATGGAACGCGGCGGAAGTGATGTCATTAAAGAGGCAACAGAGCAGTATAACAACGGGACTGCAAAAGAACGTAAATAAAAAAGGAATGGCTGCCGCATGGGAGAGCGACTGTTCTCCATGGGGCAGCTTCCCCAATAAACTCTGTGCCGGAAATGAGGTTATGCCATGTATAAGATTTTGATCGTGGACGACGAGATGATTTTTCGCAGGGGAATCAGGGCGATGCTGCAGAAATCCGACTTCAGCATCGGTCTGATATCCGAGGCAGTGGACGGCTGCGAAGCCATGCAGCTGCTGGCACAGGACAATTTTGATATTGTGATTACGGATATCCGGATGCCGCGTATGGACGGACTCATGCTGTGCAAAAGCATACGGGAGCGCGGCCTGCGGCCCGGGATCATTATTCTGTCGGGATATGACGACTTCAAATATGCCCAGACAGCCATTCAGTATGGCGTATCCGATTATGTGCTGAAGCCGGTTTCCCAGAAAAAGCTCAACGAGGTGATACGGGACCTGATCCGTAAACGGGAGCAGGATGAAATCCGGCCCAAATATAAGGAGATGGATGTTCTGGTCACAGGTCTTGCCCAGGCACTGTGGGACCTGGACAAAGATGCTTTCCGTCTGGCAGGACAGAAGGCGCAGGACCGGGTGGCAGGAATCGGGGAAAAGGTAGGAAATGAAATCCTGCAGGAGATTATCCTGAACACGGCCGAGAAAGTGTCGGGGGAACTTGGGGAGGCGCTTCCCGGGGATCTGTTCCGGGAGCATGCATTTGAGGAGAATCTGGGGCTGCTCTGGGATATGGTGAGCAACCGGAAGCGGCATGGGCTGCTGGAGACAGTAAGGGAACATCTGCTGGCAAATCCTGCCATGAGCCAGGAGGAACTTGGCAGTCTGCTGGGATTTTCCCCATCCCATTTCAGCTCCATATTCAAGGAGAAGACCGGCAGAAAGTTTGTGGATTACAGGACGGAAATCCGGATGGAGGCTGCAAAACGGCAGCTGTGCATTCCCTCCAGGACCATCACACAGGTGGCGGCAGAAGTGGGATACAATGACTATTCCCATTTCAGCAGCGTTTTTAAGAAATATTATGGGAAAACACCTGCACAGTTTCGGGAGGAAAGGGGACTGGGAATTTGACAAAGGTACTGAAAGGTAAAAAGGATTTCATATATTTTGTCATAGGTCTGTCCATCATCATTATTTTTCCGGTAATGCTTATCAGCATTGTGGGGATACACCGGAACAGCCGCCAGATGCAGGAACGGAATCTGGAATACTGGAGGGTCATTGTACAGGATATTATCTATGACATGGATAAGGCCATAAAGGAATATGACAATCTGTCCATGACAGCCCTGCTGCAGGAGGAATTGCTGAGTATTCTGTACAGACAGGATTTTGACCAGGTGGAATATACGGAGGCCGTATCCTGGCTGGAGCAGCAGCTGACGGTGGAACTGTTTCTGAATCATTCCCTGGTCAGCAGTTTCCGGGTGCTGGGAAACAACGGTTTTTACTATACCAGCGACCGCAGCATCCAGAGGGACGAAACCATTGTGCTGACCAAGAGTGTGGAGAAGAGCGGAAAAATTTCGGTTTTCATGCCTTCTGCAGACCAGAATGGCGCGGAGGGAAGCTTTGTGACCATCGGCAGATATATCTATTCCTATAAAGACCTTAGTCCCTTAGGGTATTTTCTCATGTCCATAAAGCCCACGGAACTGGACCGGATCTGGGCAAACAAGGATTTGGACAGCATACGGGTGCTGGTACTGGATGAGAACGGGGACGTTGTGTACGGAAGCCGTGAGGAAGGCTGGGAGAAAGAAAAACTGTACGGATTCATGACACAGGAGGCAGATTCTTTCCTGGGCCCCCGGGAAGCGGGGGAGTGGATGTATGTATATGAGAAATCTGACTATACCGGGTGGACTGCCGTGGTGGCAGTGCCCAGGGAAGTGTACCATACATCGGTCTGGAGCCTGAACAGAACTTTTCTGGTGGCGGGAACCATAGCGGTTCTTCTGGCTTCCGCCCTGGCATATTTTCTGATACGCAGCGTCTATGTGACACAGCTGGAAAACCAGAAGAACGAAACCCAGCGCAGCAGGGCGGAGATGAAAGCCCTGCAGACACAGATCAATCCCCATTTTCTGTACAATACGCTGGGCGCGGTGAATATGTATTCCGTCATGGAGGATACGGAGGCGGTGCAGGAAATTACGGATGCCCTGAGTAAAATGTTCCGCTACGCGGTGCAGAATCCCATGGTGCCGGTGGGCATCGGAGAGGAAGTGGGGCATGTGGTGAATTATCTCAAGATTCAGAAATACCGTCAGGGCGAACTGCCAAAGCTGGAAATTTTCACAGAGGAAGCGGAGAACGCCTCGGTACTGAGACTCTGCCTCCAGCCTATTGTGGAGAATATTTTCAAACATGCATTTGCGGAAGGAATCAGGCCGGAACATTATATCCGGATCCGTGCATTCAGGGAAGGGGAGAGGCTTCTGGTGGATGTGACGGACAACGGAAGGGGGCCTTCCATGGATGTGGATGACATGGAATACGTGACGGACGGAGAGCAGAACGGCAGGGGAATCGGACTTTCCAATGTGCACAGAAGGCTGAAGCTGGCTTTTGGGGAGGCCTACGGCCTGCGGATCTCGGGCAGGGTGGGAAAGGGCATGACCATCAGGATATGCCAGCCCTGGCAGGTGATAGAGAAGAATGAAACAGGAGGAATTCCGAAATGGAAAAACTGAGCAGAAGGGAACTGGTGTCCCGGGCAGATCTGCATTATCAGGGGACAGTAAAACGCCGTGAGGGAGGCTTTCCCATAGGAGACGGGGAAATGGGAGCCATGTTGTTTACTTCTCCTTCCGCGCTGAAGCTGGCGGTGAACAGATGTGATGTCTTTGCTGCAAACAGCTATACAAACAGTTTTAACCGCAGACACTCCGACTACGGTTACGGCATTGGGTTCGTGGATGTGGATCTGGTGGATTACGGGGAGGATGTGTTTGACGAAAATACCACACAGCACCTGGACTTGTATGAGGCATGCGCCAGGATTCAGGGAAAAGGTGTGGAAGCAGATGCTTTTGCCGGGGCGGAAAAGGGGGCCTTGTGTATCCGGGTGAAGGACCACAGGAATTACGGGGGCAGCGTCCAGGTGAAAGTGGATATGATGCGGCCGTCGGAATTCCGGACGCTGAGCAATCTGGCAGTGTCAAGGCTGACCATGGAGGAACGGCAGGGAAAGCGGGATACCATAGTGCTGAAGCAGGTCTTCACGGAGCGGGAGGAATGCACCGGCAGGGACCATTACTGTGCCAGCGCCCTGGCTGTTTGGGTGGAAGGCGGGGAAGTGACCGTCCGGATGAACAACGAGGTAGGGGGGAGAGAATCCATGGAGATTCCGGACCGGGAGTTTGATGTAATCGGCAAGCCCCAGGAGACACAGATGAGACTGTGCATCCGGCCCCACACGGAAGAATTTACGGTCTGCATGGTCAGCGCCGCCAGTTTTTCCAGGGAGGAAGACATTGTAAAGACGGTGATGCGGAAGGCGGAGGCCGCGGCGGCAGAGGGATCAGAACAAATGTTTGAAAATCATAAAGCCCGCTGGGCAGCGTTCTGGGACAAATCTTTTGTGCAGATGGAGAGCGGGGATGGAATTGCCCAAAAACTGGAACTGCACTACACTTATTTCTTTTATCTGATGAATTCCAGCTCCAGGGGGAAATATCCACCCAATTTCGGCGGCATGATCTTTTCACCGGGAGGAGACTACCGCAACTGGGGAACCATGCAGTGGTGGAACAATCTGAGCCTGTACTACAATGCCATTCCTGCGTCGGGGCATTATGAACTGACAGAGCCGCTGTTCTCCATGTACGGCGGCATGAAGGATGCCTGCGTCACCGCCGCCCGGCAGGAATTTGACACGGAGGGAATGTATATCCCGGAAGTGACATGGTTTAACGGACCACAGGTTTTGCCGGAGGAGATTGCCGGGGAAATGCGGGAACTGTATCTGTTCCGGAAGCCGTGGGAAGAAAAGTCGGAGCGCTTTGCGGACTTTGTGGACAGAAAGGCGCCCCATGAGTCCCGGTATAATTATAAGTTTTACGAGCACTACGAGGATGGAAGGGTCGTGTACAACGAGAGGGGCTGCGGACCCTACGGAGCCACCACTTACATGTTTGGCTCCCAGGCGGCCATTGCTTACAGCTTCTGGAAGCATTATCTGTATACGGGGGACAAGGAATTTTTAAAAAACCAGGCATACCCCATAATCCGGGGAGTGGCGGAATTCTTCATGAATTTCCCGCTGACACAGAAGGGGGAGGATGGAAAGTACCATATATACCGTACCTGCACAGGAGAGGCATATTTCGGCTGTACGGACGGTATGGAAAATGTGGCAGGAATGCGGGCCATGGTTTCCGTTCTGATCAGGGCGGCGGAGATTCTGGACACGGACCGGGGAGAGTGGGAGCGCTGGAAACAGTTTGCGGCGGAGATGGCGCCCCTTCCCACCACAGCCATGGAAGGAGACACCTGCCGGCTGGAAGAGGGGGATCCTGTGATGTGGTCCAACGGAAGGGAACCCATTCTGGACAAGGATCACGGACAGCCCAGCATGTATCCCTGCGATCACTTTGACATGTCTTCCTGGGCGACACGGTTCGCGGACCCGGAAGTATACCGGACCAGCACGAATACGCTGGGCTGGCGGGTGAAAAAGTATGGCACGGTAAGCCGCTATACCGTATCGGAGATGTCCGGATGTGCCAGAATGTATGCCGCGCACGGGTTTGCGGAGGAATTTAAGGAGATTGCAGACGCACAGCTGGACTGTGTCAATGCGGAAAAAGAATATTGTTATTTTGCAGACACGGGACGGGTGCCCCAGTTTGAGAACCGGCTTACCGTCAGGGAAGGTGTCAACTGTATCAGCGCCCAGAGGCTGGGCAATGTGGCCTGCGCGGTCCAGCTGGCCCTTTGCCAGAGCAGCGGGGGAGCGCCCGGGGCAGATTCCGTGATCAAGCTTTTTGCGGCTGTTCCGGTGGAATGGAATGTGCGCTTCTGCCTCTGGTGTCAGGGAGGTTTTCAGGTGGAGGCATCCATGGAGAAGGGATGTCCGCAGGAAATCAGGATTTTATCCACTCTGGGGGGGACTCTGAGACTGTGCAATCCTTACGGGGAAGAGCGGTTCTGCATGGCAGTGGATGGACAGATCCGCTATGAGGGCAGCGGGGAAATCGCCTGGGTGGACACGGCAGCGGGGGAAGTGGTGGTAGTGAAGCCCTGCGCCGCATAAGAAAGGGAAACGCAACCGTGGTGTTGGCTGGTGAAAAAGGAAGAATGTCTGCCGTCCGGCAGAAAGATGACGCCGGGCGGCTGCTGACAGGGGAAGGATCCGAAAAATAAATCCCCTGCGGCGGAAGAAAGAAGGAGGACACGGATATGTATGTAGCCCATGAGGCAAGATATGAAACGATGCAGTATAAGAGATGCGGCAGAAGCGGTGTGATGCTGCCCTTTCTTTCCCTGGGACTGTGGCATAATTTCGGGGAGGAATCCTCATATGCAAATGCCCGGGAGATGGTGCTGGGCGCGTTTGACAGGGGGATAACTTATTTTGACATTGCAAACAATTACGGGCCGCCTCCGGGAAGCGCGGAAGAGTGCTTCGGAAAGATTGTGAAAAAAGACCTGGCGGCGTACAGGGATGAACTTTTCATAGCCACAAAAGCGGGATACCGCCACTGGCCGGGCCCTTACGGCGAATGGGGTTCCAAGAAAAATCTTGTGGCGTCCTGCGACAACAGCCTGCGGAGACTGGGACTGGATTATGTGGATTTGTTCTACCATCACAGACCTGACAGGAATACACCCATCCAGGAAACCATAGAAGCGCTGGAATATATTGTGAAGTCCGGCAAGGCGCTGTATGTGGGTATTTCCAATTATGATTCGGCGCTGACGGAACAGATACTCACTGCCATGGAGGAGAAGGGGATCCATTGTCTGGTGCACCAGGTGAATTATAACATGTTCGAGCGCAGACCCGAGGGGAAGCTGTTCCCTGTGCTGGAACGCCATGGCGTGGGCGCGGCGGCGTATATGTGTCTGGCCCAGGGAATTCTCACGGACCGGTATTTTGACGGAGTGAAGGCGGGTTCCCGGGCAGCGGGAAACAGCGTGTTCCTGAATAAAGACCAGGTGACGGCAGAAAAGGTGGACACGGCCAGGGCGCTCAATGAGATCGCAAAGGAGCGGGGCCAGTCCCTGGCACAGATGGCATTGGCATGGTGCTACCGCTGTGCGCCGGTGGCAACACTGATTATCGGGGCCAGCAGGCTGTCCCAGATTGACGACAATCAGAAAGCCATGGAAAATGCGGATTTTTCCGCGGAAGAACTTCGGCGGATAGATGAAATCCTGCTGCCCTATGCGCGGGAAGCCTATTGAGGAACGCTGTGCCCATAGGAACGGAATCGGGAAGGAGAAGGGATGGAAAAAAAGAACAGTTACATCAAAAATCTGATAGACCGGATGTCCCTGGAGCAGAAAATCGGGGCGGTGCTGACGCTGGGATTTGCCGGAACAGTACCGAAATCCCATATTTATAAATATATAGAGAAATATCACTGCGGAGGTCTGCGGCTGTCCTGCGACATGAGACAGTTCGGCAATTATGTGGATCCCGATGGCAACAAAACTGTGGTAAAAGTGGAAAATGCCAATGGCATCCGTTTTAATGGCCCGGCCCCGGTACCCACTGCCGGGCAGTACAAGGCGGTGCTGGATGATCTGCAGAAAGCGGCGGAAAACCGGCCGCTTTCCATACCGCTGCATTTTTCCTATGACCAGGAGGGCGGCAGCAGCGCCGACTTTTTCTTCGGCGGCGTCAGTCTTTTTCCCAAACCCATGGGAATCCGGTCCGCGGACGACCCGGATATGGCTTACCGGATTGCCCGGGCCGTGGCCAGGCAGGGAAAGGCGGCAGGTTTTAACTGGATTCATTCCCCGGTGCTGGACGTGAACTCAGAGGCCTCCAATCCGGAGATCTATACCAGGGCATACAGTGATGACGCGGAAGTGGTGACAGAATATGCCAGGGAGACCTGCAGGGGGCTGAAGGAAGAACGGATGATCGCAACGGGCAAGCATTTTCCGGGAAGGGGGCATTCGGATGTGGACGCGCATTTCCGGGTACCGGTCATCAATGTGGATGAGCAGACTCTGTGGGAGCGGGAACTGCTTCCCTACAGAAAACTGATAGCAGAAGGCCTTCTGCCTTCCATCATGATTGCCCACAGCATTTTCCCTGCCATTGACCCGGATCATATTGCCACGGTATCCGGAAAGGTGATCACCGGACTGCTTCGCGAAAAGCTCGGTTTTGAAGGGGTGATCACCACGGACAGTATGACCATGGGAGCCATAGCCACAAAGTACGGAGTGGCCAACGCCTGCGCGCTGTCTCTGGAGGCGGGCGCGGATCTGGTGCTGATGAAGGCGGAGAACGGGCTTGTGGAGGAAGTGATAGAAACCATAGGGACCTTTCTCCGGGAGGGACGAATCTCCATGGAGGAGATGGACAACAAGGTATACCGCATCCTGAACCTGAAATATGAGTACGGTCTGTTCGGCCCGGCGAAAAATACAGGGTGTCCCGAGGCTGTACTGCAGGATGGGGAAATCCGGGAACTGGCCCGCAGGGCGGCAAGGCGCAGTATTTTTGTCCAGCGGGACAGGGAAGCGCAAATTCCTGTACAGGGGGAGCGGATTCTGGTCATCGAACAGAAGGTGAAGGAATATAACGATATGCAGTGGCATTCGGGCATTCTCTGGGAGGCCTGCCTGCAATATCATGAAAATGTGGATTATCTGGAAACCTCTTATTCCTATGATGAGACGGACAAGGAACGGATTGTGGAGGCCTTCAGAAGCCGGAAATATGATACGGTGATTGCCACCAATTATTTCCTGCGGGGGAAGGCCAGAAATAAGCAGTTCTGGGAGCAGATGCTGGAGGGGGATTCCCACGGGAAAGTGGTTATTGTGACCAATACCCCTTATGAGGAACTTTCGGTTCCCTGCAATGCGGAGAATGTGCTTGTGACCCTTGCCACTTCCCCGGAGAACATCAAGGCTGCGGCGGCAGTGCTGTTCGGAAAAATGACGCCGGAGGGGGTATGGCCTCTGGAACACAGGGCCCGGGCGTAAGGCGGCGCCAAAGCAGCGTGGCTTTGGGAGATAAAGCAGTTGCCTGTACGGGGTACGGTTATGGAGGATGGCAGCTACAAGGCGGCCCAAAGGCAGCGTGGCGGGAGATAAAGCAGTTGCCTGTACAGGGTACGGTTATGGAGAATGACAGTCATAAGCCGTTCCAAAGGAGGCACCGATTTCGGGGATAAGCAGGCATCTGCGGAAGACAGGAGAATACCAGGAAGGAATGGGATAGAGGAAAATGGGAACAGATTATGCGAGAAGACTTGCGGATACGGTGATGAGACGGTACCCAAAGGCAGAACAGTATCCGTACAGGGACTGGTGTTACCCCCAGGGATATCTGCTCATAGGGTTTTCCAGACTGTGGAAGGCCACGGGAGAGGAACGTTACCGGGATTACATATATGAATACTGTGATTCACATGTGAACCGGGAAGGAGAGATCACCGGGTTTAAGGGAAGCAGTATGGACGATATGATGGCGGGCTCCATTCTGGTGTGGATGTATGAGCAGACCGGGGAGGAGAAATATGCCCGGGCCTGCCGGCGCATTTATGAGGCGTTTCAGGATTATCCCAGAACCAGGGAGGGCGGTTTCTGGCATGGCAGGAAGGGTGTGCCCGGACAGATGTGGGTGGACGGCGTCTTTATGGGACAGATGTTCTATTGCCGGTATGGGCGTGCTTTCGGTGAGACAGCCTGCTTTGACGAGGCCGCAAAACAGCTGGAGCTGATTTACCGATACTGTCATGTGCATGACGGAATGCTGGTTCACGCTTATTGTGAGGACAGTCAGGCCCCCTGGGCGGGGGAGGATGGAAAATCTTCCTGCGTCTGGAGTGAGGGGCTCGGATGGTATGCACTGATATTGTGCGAGGTTCTGGATCTCGCACCCGGGGAGCATCCGGTTCGTGCCGTGGCCGAAAGGCAGCTGAAGGAGCTTTTGAAAGGCCTTTTGGAGGTACAGGACGACACGGGACTGTGGTATCAGGTGGTGGACCGGCCCCGGGATGCGGACAACTGGTGCGATGTGTCGGGCAGCGCCATGTTCACATATGCTTTTTTCCGCGGACTCCGGTCAGGACTTGTGTCAGGGGAGGCTTATGAGCGGGCGGCAGAGAAGGGATATGAAGGGATCCGGGGCCGTATGACAGAGAATGAAGAAGGGCTGCTGGATGTCCACGGCGCATGTGAGGGGCTGTGTGTGCAGAAAAGCTATGAAGACTATGTATATTACCCGCAGAAGGTAAACGGCCAGGAGGCGGTGTGCGGATGCTTCTGGGCAGCCATTGCCGCGGAATGGGGGGAAAACAGAATTTAGCGGCATAATTCCAGGTGCGATGAGTCGCACTTTTGGTACGGGGCTGCGCATAAAAAGGCAGTGTGTCAGCCCGGGTCGGCGGATGCGGGCCGGACACTTTAGGAAAACCGGAACAGGACAGGAGAGTGGATAGTGATGAAAGCATTGACGGTTGACAGAGAGGGCAGGCTTGCCGTAAAAGAATTTCCCATACCGGAATACGGACGCTGCCAGGCACTTGTGAAGATGAAAAGCTGCGGCGTATGCAATGGTACGGATATGAAACTGGTTCACAAAACCTTTAAAAACTTTGACTCCTATCCGGCCATACTGGGACATGAGGGTGTGGGAGAGGTAATTGAGACCGGCGCGGATGTGAAAAACCTGAAAAAAGGGGATCTGGTGCTGCTGCCGTTTCTGGAGAAGTCCGTTGACGGATACACCCCCGGCTGGGGTGCCTACAGCGAATATGCCGTGGTGGGTGATGCGGGGGCCTATGTGGAACAGGGCATGGGGCCCGGCACCAGAGAGTGGAACGAAAGTTATCTTGCCCAGACGGTGATAGGGCCCGGGGACAAGACGGATCCGGTGGGTGCGGCCATGATCGTCACTTTCCGGGAAGTGCTCAGCGCTATCCGGCGGTTCGGCTTCCGGGCCAATGAAAGCGTGCTGATTTTCGGGGCAGGGCCCGTGGGCTTATGTTTTACCCGGTTCTGTAAGCTCCTGGGCATGAAGACGGTGATTACCACGGATTTGTCCGATGCAAAGGTGGAAGAGGCCGGCCGAATGGGAGCGGATTATGCCCTGAATTCCGGTAACTGTGACATAGAGCAGGAGGTTCGGCGGCTGTGCCCGGAAGGAGTGGACAATGTGGTGGACGCGGTAGGCATCAATGCCCTGCTGAACCAGGCCATGGGTCTGATCAAATATAACGGAAAGGTCTGTGGTTACGGGATATCGCCGAAACTTGGCATGGAACTGGACTGGAGCCGGGCACCCTATAACTGGAACCTGCATTTTGTGCAGTGGCCCAGCAAGAAGGAAGAAGGGGAGGCCCATGCCCAGGTTATGGCATGGATTAACGTGGGAGTGCTGGATCCCATGGACTTCATTTCCCATACGTTTTCTTTTGAACAGATTCTGGATGCTTTCGCCCTGGTAGAAAGACGGGAACCGGGGACGAAAAAGATTGTGATAACATTTTAAGGGGGTAAAAATGCGGGAGACAAAACTTTTCAGTGTGCTGCCGGATTATGTGTGTACACCGGACGGCATGGCCATAGACAGACATGGGAACCTGGTGCTTTCCTGCCCCAATTATGCCAGGGATGACTGGTCGGGGATGGTGCTCAGAATTGACAGGGACGGAAAGGCAGAAAAATGGTTTGACGTGCCGGTTCATCCTGAGACAGGAGTGGCAAGGAACATGGGCATTGCTTTTGACCAGGACTGGAATGTGTGGCTGTGCGACAATCAGGGCTGGAGCGAGAAACCTGAACTGCTCTACAAAGGACGTGTCCTGAAGCTGAAGGTCACGGACGAGGGGGAGATTCTGGAGACCGTTGTGGTAGCCGATGGTATGGAACATCCCAACGGTATCCGGGTGAAGGACGGGTATGCATATGTGACCCAGTCCTATCTGCATCCGGAGAAGCGTGAGGATGGGAAGCTGGTCAGCTGCGTATATCGTTTCGGCATGGAGGAAAAGGGGATCCATGTGACCAACACGCTGGCAGATCCCAATATTTTCGCTGACTTTGTGACCTGGAATCCGGAATGCCAGTATGGGGCAGACGGTATTGTATTTGACCGGGAAGGGAATCTGTATGTGGGTAATTTCGGGGACGGCGCGGTATATAGGATTACCTTCGGGGAAGATGGCAGGGTCAGGGAAAATAAGATTTATGCCCAGGATCCGGACCGGCTGCAGAGCACGGACGGCATGATTTTTGATGAAGAGGGAAATTTGTATATTGCGGATTTTTCGGCCAATGCCATAGCAAAGGTGACGCCGGACGGAAAAGTGGAACGAATTGCCCAGAGTCCGGACTGCACCGGGGTGGACGGCGGACTGGACCAGCCGGGGGAACCCATTGTATGGGACGGAAAGCTGATCGTCTCCTGCTTTGACCTTGTGACCGGGCCGGATAAGGTGAATATGAAACACGAGATGCCGGCCACACTGGTATATATGGATCTTTGAAGGAAGGACAGTGGGACAATCTGCCGGGACAGGCAGGGACGTATCGCCCGCCGGGTTGCAGAAGGATGATCCGGTAAGGCGGATGGATTCGGGAGAAAGGTCAGGGGTTGACATGGGAAGGTATCTTCTTGCACATGATATTGGAACCAGCGGGGATAAGGCCGTGCTTTACCAGGAAAACGGCAGGCTTGTGGCAAGCGCGGTAGCGGCGTATGACACCTCCTATCCCCATCCGGGCTGGGTGGAACAGGATCCGGAGGCGTGGTGGCGCGCAGTGTGCGAATCCACAAAGGAATTGCTGCGAAAGGCAAAAGCGGAACCCGGTCAGGTGGCATGTGTGTCGTTCAGCGGACAGATGATGGGCTGCCTGCCGGTGGACCGGTCCGGAAAGCCTCTCAGGCCCATGATTACCTGGGCAGACACCCGCTCCGCAAGCCAGGAGCAGGAGATCATCCGCCGGCTGGGACTGGAAAAGGTGTACCGGATCACAGGGCACAGACCAAGCGCATCCTATTCGGCGGCGAAGCTTCTCTGGGTGCGGGACAATGAACCGGAAATATATAAGAAAACATACCGGATGCTTCAGGCGAAGGACTTTATCGTCCACCGGCTGACAAGGCGTTTTATCACGGATTATTCGGATGCGGGGGGGACCAATCTTTTTGATATCCGGAGGAAAGAATGGTCGGAGGAAATCTGCGGAAGCCTGGGGATTCCCATGGGACTGCTGCCTGAGGCATACCCTTCTGCCACGGTTGCGGGCAGTGTGACGGGAGAGGCGGCCTGCGCCTGCGGGCTGAAGGAAGGGACACCGGTGGTCATCGGCGGTGGCGACGGCAGCTGCGCCTGTGTGGGAGCGGGTGCGGTGGAAGAGGGGGAAGCTTATTGTGTGCTGGGCTCTTCTTCCTGGATTTCCACGGTAAACAGACAGCCGGTATTTGACGGACAGCTTCGCACGTTTAACTGGGTACATCTGGACCCGGCTCTTTATACGCCCTGCGGCACCATGCAGGCGGCGGGTCTGTCCTATGGCTGGTATCGTGACACTTTCTGCAAAGAGGAAAAAAGAATTGCGGGGGAGACCGGGGAGAGCCTGTATGATTTGCTGGACCGGGAGATGGAGAAGAGCGGACCCGGTGCGGGCGGGGTACTGTATCTGCCTTATCTGCTGGGAGAGCGCAGTCCCCGTTGGAATCATGCTGCCAGGGGCGCCTTTATCGGGATGGATGCCAGGACAAAAAAGGCGGATATGGCCCGGGCGGTGCTGGAGGGTGTGGGCTATAACCTGAAGGTGATACTGGATATCCTGGAGGGGCCGGGAGAGCAGGAGGCCCTGACCCTGATCGGCGGTGGCGCCAGGGGAAGGCTGTGGGCAGGAATTCTGGCAGATATCTGGGGGAAACCGCTCCGGATACCTGCGGATCCGGAAGAAGCCACCGGGCTGGGGGCGGCAGTCTGCGGAGGCGTGGGCATCGGAATGTTTGCGGATTACCGGGTGGTAAAGGAATTCCGGAAAGCAGCCGAAAGCATAGAACCGGATCCTGTACGCGGGAAATGTTACCAGAGGTATTATGAAATTTTCAACCGGGCTTATGAAGCGCTGGTGCCGGTGTACGAAGAACTGGCGGCGCTTCCGGGGCATTTGGCGGAAGCCTGATTTTTGCGGCAGGGGCATTCCGGAGGTCTGGTTTTGCACCGGCGGGGAGGGCGGAGCCGGGAGCTGCTTTCGGGCAGGCTGCCATTCCCGGGGCGGAATCAGGGAAAGAGAGGAGCAGGGAAATGAGATATGAGGATATGACGCCGGAAAAGCTGGCATCTTATTTTGACCATACACAGCTTAAGGCTTACGCGGTCAGGAGAGATTTTGAAAAACTGTGCGCCGAGGCCGGGGAATACGGTTTTGCCATGGTGGCCATAAACCCCGGGCCGGTGGCGCTGTGCAGACAGCTGCTGGCAGGAACGGATGTGAGGGTAGGCGCCGCAGTGGGATTTCCCCTGGGACAGAATACCATTGAGACCAAGGTGTTTGAGACGGAGGATGCCATAAAAAAAGGCGCCCAGGAGATCGATTATGTGGTAAATATCACACAGCTGAAGGAAAAAAACTATGATTATGTGGAGAAGGAAATGGCCGCCATTGTTGCTGCCTGCCGCAGGGAAAATGTCTGCTCCAAAGTGATTTTTGAGAACTGCTATCTGGAACGGGAGGAAAAGCTGGCATTATGTGCCATAGCCAGGGATGTGAGGCCTGATTTTATCAAGACTTCCACAGGATTCGGCACGGGAGGCGCGGTTTTGGAAGATGTGGAGCTGATGAAAAACGCGGTGGGAGAGGCCGTGAAGATAAAAGCGGCAGGAGGAATCCGCACTTTGGAAGATGCCCTGCAGATGATCGGCCTGGGTGTATCCCGGATCGGATCCACGGCCAGCGTGGATATTGTGGAGGAACTGAAAAGGAAGCGGAAAGGAATTTAAAAAATCGAAAATTCCCTCTTGTCAAATGTCCGGAAATGTGATATGATAGCAACGTTGATGTGGCTTACAGCATTAACGGCCCGGCAAAGTTCTGCAGGAACAGTTTTCCGGGAGCGACAAAGAGGGTATAAGGCTCCATGGTCAAGCGGTTAAGACATCGCCCTTTCACGGCGGTAACACGGGTTCGATTCCCGTTGGAGTCATTCGGCATTTTTGCCCGGTAAAGAACCCGAAAGGGTATGCGGACCTTTAGCTCAGTTGGTTAGAGCAACCGGCTCATAACCGGTCGGTCCTGGGTTCGAGTCCCCGAAGGTCCATTTGGGAGCAATCCCGCCGCATATAAGTTTTATAAGGCCCAGTGGCTCAGTTGGTTAGAGCGTCGCCCTGTCACGGCGAAGGTCGTCGGTTCGAGTCCGATCTGGGTCGTTTCTTTCGGAAGGAAGATCGATTCTGTATCAACAGTAAATTTGTCCTGACACGTTGCAGGAGATGAAAGTGTAAAGGCTGTAGTTGAAGGGCTTTTACGCTTTTTTTATTCCCGCGGGCAATGAGGAAAATAGCCATGCCTGCATGGATATTATAGCCAATTTTGATTGGCTTGCCAATTTTGATTGGCTTGCAAATTTCAATTGGCTTGCCAATTTTTAATTAGCATGCGAATTATTAATAGGCATGCAAATGCAGCGAGGGTCAAAGACCAAAGTGTCTTTTGGACGCTTTCTGCTGCGTAGCGTTGCAAGTTTGATGCCACGTTGTTTGCAGCGGGGTCTTTGATTGCAGCGCAGATAGGGACGGACAAAAGGGAACCGGAAGCGGAAAGAGGGATACTGGGGAAGGGACGCGGACGTACAGAAGGGAACCGGAAGCGGAAAGAGGGATACCAGGGAAGGGACGCGGACGTACAGAAGGGAACCGGAAGCGGAAAGAGGGATACCAGGGAAGGGACAAGGATAGGGCCGGAAAGGGAAACGGCGTAAAGAAGGGAGGCATGGAATGATTCGGATTATTACGGATTCGGCATCGGATATTGTGGGTAATGAGCGGGAAGACCTGATGATTCTGCCGATTACCATCACATTCGGGGAGGAGCAGTTTCAGGATGGCGTGAACCTGACGCATCAGATGTTCTACGAAAAACTGATAGAAAGTGACGAACTTCCCGTCACAAGTCAGGTGGCGCCTTTTGATTTTGAGGAGGCTTATCGGGAAGTGAAGGAGCGGGGGGACAGGGCCATTGTCATCACGCTGTCTTCAAAACTGTCGGGAACCTGGCAGAGTGCCAACATTGCGGCAGAAGAGTATGGGGATGTGGTGCGTGTGGTGGACAGTGAGAATGCCAGCATAGGGCAGCACGCGCTGGTGGAATATGCCCTGCGGTTAAAAGAAAGAGGGCTTTCCTTTGGGGAGATTGTGGAAAGGCTGGAGGTGGACAAATCCCGTATCAGGCTGGTGGCACTGCTGGATACGCTGGAGTACCTGAAGAAGGGAGGGCGTATTTCCAAAGCGGCCGCCATGGCGGGAAGCCTTCTGTCCATTAAGCCGGTGATTGCCATTCAGAGGGGCGAAGTGGCCATTCTGGGTAAGGCGCGGGGATCCAGGCAGGGAAACAATCTTTTGGCAGAACAGATTCACCTGACCGGCGGGATAGATTTTGAAAAGCCTTTTGTGCTGGGATATACGGGACTCAGCGACAGGATGCTGCAGAAATACATTGCGGATCACGAAAGTTTCTGGAAATCTTCCGTGGATGCCCTGGAGACATCCAGTGTGGGCGGCACCATAGGAACCCATGTGGGACCGGGGGCTATCGGCGTGGCGTTTTTCTCGGCAGGAGACACCGAATCATAGGAAACTAAATTTTTTACAAAGAAATTTGTGCCTGCTGCCCAAATTTGCAGGTTTTGGAAAGGAATGGGGATTTTTATGAAATGTGCAACATGCGGATCGGAACTGGAAAAGGAGGCGCTGCTGTGTCACCACTGCGGCCGTGCAGTGGACAGGGCGGAAGTTATCAGACAGGAGGCGGCGTCCAGGCAGCTTTCCAAAAAGGAATTTTATCAGCTGCCCGGAATGAAGGCCTGCAGAAGCAATATTAAAACCTGCAGTATTGTGCTTTATGTCTGTGCGGCAATCACCATTCTGGTATCTGTGATTTTGCAGGGGTTCTATCTGTTGTCTTTTCTGGATGGCGTCTTTCTGATTTTGATGGGGCTGTGGCTGCAGCTGGGCCGGAGCCGGGTATGTGCGCTGCTGGTTACTGCATATGGAATTTTTAATACCGGAATCGGACTGGTGGAATCCGGCAGACTTATGGGCTGGTGGATCCCGCTGGCAGGTATCTGGGCAATTACATATACCTTTAGATTCCATAAATTGTGGAGTAGGTACCGGAAGGAAGGCGTTATCCCCAAGGATGCGGTATCCGGGGAAGGATGATAGAAAGCGCCCGGGCGTTTTTATGCGCAGGGGCGCGTAAGGAAATTAGCAGCAAAAGCTGCACGCGCCCCGCGCGGCGAGTAGTGGAGAAGGGCGTTCCCCTATTCGATTGCGCAGGGGCGCGTAAGGAAGTCAGTAGCAAAAGCTGCACGCGCCCCGCGCAGTGGAGAAGGGCGTTCTCCGATTCGATTGCGCAGGGGCGCGTAAGGAAATCAGCAGCAAAAGCTGTACGTGCCCCGCGGGGAACCGGCCTTACCATATGATAATCACCGGGATAACCTCTGCAGGTATTCATAGCGCTGTCTTGACTGCGCTGCCGCTTCCCGGAACAGGGTGTCTGCCTGGTCCGGGTGGCGGCGTTTTAATACGTCATAGCGAATCTCACCGTCCAGAAATTCTTCATATTCCAGTTTTGGTTCTCCGCTGTCCAGCTGAAAAGGATTCTTACCCTGCTCTGCCAGTGCGGGATGGTAGCGGAATAAATGGAAGTAGCCTGCATCCACGGCTTTTTTTGCCTCATGGGGCGTGCTGCCCAGGCCGGCGCGGATACCGTGGGCAATGCAGGTGGCATAGGCGATGACCAGAGAGGGTCCCGGGTAGGCCGCCGCTTCCAGAAGGGCCCGCAGGGCCTGACCCGGATTGGCACCCAGGGCAATCTGTGCCACATATACATTTCCGTAGGTCATGGCCATGGAGGCCAGATCTTTTTTTCGCGTCTTTTTTCCGCCGGAGATAAATTTGGCGGTGGAGCCGGTGGGCGTGGCTTTGGACGCCTGGCCTCCGGTGTTGGAATAGACTTCCGTGTCCAAAACCAGGATGTTTATATTTTTTCCGCTGGCCAGCACATGGTCCAGGCCGCCGAAACCGATGTCATATGCCCAGCCGTCGCCGCCTATGATCCACTGGATGGTGTCATGGGGGCACGAAGGGGCAGCAGGATTGCCGGTGGCCTGCGGGGAACCGGATTTTTCGCGCAGGGCTGCCGCTTCCCGGGAGAGCAGCATCCCGTAGCCAAATTCCGCGGCGTCTTCAAACAGGGAATTGGACCAGGCAGGGCCGTGTCCGTCCTGATCCAGGGCGTAGGCGCAGGATGGCGAGGAGTTTCCCCAGATGGAGGAGCATCCCGTGGCATTGGCAATATACATCCGGGAACCGAAGAGCTGGGTCAGCAGTTTCACATAGGCAGTCTCCCCGCAGCCGGCACATGCCCCCGAAAATTCCATGAGGGGACGCAGGAACTGGCTGCCTTTGGGAGTGTCGGGCCGGAATTTTTCCAGGGCTTCCCGGCAGGGGAGAAGCGGCTTGCAGTAATCAAATATTTCCTGGCGCAGGGGCAGGCTGCCCTCTTTGCGAAGCCGGTTGACGGGCACCATTTCCAGGGCCTTTGCCGGTTCGGCATCCGGGCTTGTGCGCTTTCCGGGACACACCGCCGCGCAGGTGCCGCATCCGGTGCAGTCTTCCGGAGAGAGTGTGACCGCAAAGGTATAGCCGTCCATGCCGAACATGGGAATGCCGCGGAGTCCTTCCGGGGCGCCGGCCAGGGTCTCCTTGTCCAGGACGGCAGGGCGTATCACGGCATGGGGACACACAAGGGAACACTGGTTGCACTGAATACAATTTTCGGATTTCCACACAGGAATCTCCGTGGCAACGTTTCTTCGCTCATGGGCGGTGCTTCCCGGAGGCGTGAATCCGTCCGCATAGGGGAGAAAGGCGGAGACGGGAAGCTCATTTCCGCGCTGGTCCGTCACGGGCTGCTGGATGTTCCTGACAAAGTCCATCATTTCCGGCCGGTCGGGCAGGGGTGTGTTGTCCAGGGAGGCAGAATCCGGGCAGTCACGCCAGTGAGCCGGAATGGGAATTTCCTGTACTTCCGCAAATCCTCTGTCGATGGCGGTCCGGTTCATTTTCAGGATTTTTTCGCCGTTTTTCCCGTAACTTTTTTCTGCAAATTCGTACATATATGATTTGGCGCTCTCGGGATCCAGAAGGCCTGACACTGCGAAGAAGGCCGCCTGGAGGATGGTGCTGATTTTACTGTTTAACCCGGTTTCCTTGCCGATGCCCAGTGCATTGATCACAAAAAAACGGATGGAGTGTTCTGCCAGAAAGCGCTTTACCTGGCCCGGCAGATAGTCTTCCAGGGCTTTTTTCAGGGAATTGTCTTCCTGCACCCCATTTCCGGAATCTTCTTCGGAAAGGTGAAAATGCAAAAGGAAGGTTCCGCCATCTTTCAGTTCCTGTACCATGTTGTACTTGTGAAGATATAAGGGATTGTGGCATGCCACAAAATCGGCCTTGTGGATACCGTAGGCGCTCCGGATGGGACTTTTTCCAAAACGCAGATGGGAGATGGTCAGACCCCGGGATTTTTTGGAATCATACTCAAAATATCCCTGGGCGTTTAAGTCCGTGTGGCCGCCGATGATTTTGATGGCATTTTTCGTGGCGCTGACCGTGCCATCGCCCCCGAGACCCCAGAATTTGCAGGCCACAATGTCTGCGGGCCCGGGATCGGCAAGGGAGGGAATGTCCAGGGACAAATGGGTCACGTCATCCGTAATTCCCACGGTAAAACGGGCTTTTGTGCGGTTTTCATAGATGGCAGCAACCTGGGCGGGAGTGGTATCCTTGGAGCTTAGGCCGTAGCGGCCGGAGTAAATCCGGATGCCCTGGCAGTCTGCCTCCCCGGGGGTGCCGGAAACCGAAATTCCGCATTGCACCAGCGAGGATACCACATCCAGGTAAAGCGGTTCCCCTGCTGAGCCGGGTTCCCTGGTGCGGTCCAGGACCGTAATCCGCCGCGCGGAGGAGGGAATTTTTGCTTTCAAATGGCTGATACTGAAGGGGCGGTAGAGATGGACGTTGATCAGGCCGTATTTTTCCCCGGGGACGCTGTCGATATATTCTTTTATGGTTTCGCAGATGCTTCCCATGGCAATGATGACATGTTCCGCGTCGGGAGCGCCGTAGTAGTCGAACAGCCCGTAGGAGGTTCCCAGGCGGCGGTTGATTTTTTCCAGCTGTGCCTCCACAATCCGGGGCAGTTCCCGGTAAAAAGGATTGGAAGCTTCCCTGGTCTGGAAGAAGATATCGGGATTCTGTGCGGAACCATACACTTTTCCGTGAGAGGGGTGAAGGGATTGTTCCCGGAACCGTTTTACGGCGTCCATATCCAGCATTTCCTTCAGATCTTCGTATTCCCAGACCTTTATTTTGTGGAGTTCATGGGAGGTGCGGAAGCCATCAAAGAAATTCAGAAAAGGAATCCGTCCTTCCAGGGCCGCCAGATGGGCTGCCGGGGAGAGATCCATGACTTCCTGGACGCTGCTCTGGGAAAACATGGCCACGCCTGTCTGACGGCAGGCATAAATGTCGGAATGATCCCCGAAGATGGACAGCGCATGTGTGGCGATGGTTCTTGCCGCCACATGGATGACGCCGGGAAGCAGTTCCCCTGCCATGCGGTACAGGTTGGGCAGCATCAGAAGCAGACCCTGGGAGGAGGTGAAAGTGGTGGCCAGACAGCCTGTCAGCAGCGCGCCGTGGACTGCCGCTGCCGCGCCGGCTTCTGACTGCATCTGGGAGACGATCATTTTCTGGCCGTAGATATTTTTCCGGCCGTCCCCGGCCCATTCCTCACAAAGTTCTGCCATGGGGGAAGAAGGCGTGATGGGAAAAATGGCGGCAGCCTCGCTGTAGGCGTAGGCCACATGGGCGGCAGCCTGGCAGCCGTCTATGGTCTGGACGGTTCTGGTGAGATGTTCAGGTGTTTTTTTATCCATAAAAATAACCTCCGGGAATGGAATCTGAATTTGCATCAAATAGAATCCATGGTAGTCTTTCCCGGAGGCGCATGATTTATGCCGGTTTATTTTAAAAATCCATTTACAATCTGGGCTTCCGCCTCTGTCTCTGACAGACCCAGGGTCATCAGCTTGATGATCTGGTCTCCGGCGATCTTGCCAATGGCGGCTTCGTGAATCAGTTCCGCGTCCAGGTGATCGGCCGTGATCTCCGGGATGGCGCTGATTTTTGCCCGGTCCATGATGATGCCATCACATTCGGAATGGCCTTTACAGCGGTTTTTCCCATTGATTTTGGAGTAGAAAATCTGCCGGGAGTCGTCCCTGGCCACGGAGCGGGAGATGATATTGGCGCTGGAGTCCGCACCGTCCAGATCCACATGGAAAGAGGTCTCTGCAGTCTGGCTGCCGTGGGTCATCAGCTTTTCCGTGACAACGAGCCTGGCGCCGTTTGCCAGACGGGCCGAGGTGGTGCGCCTGGTGGAGTCCACGCCCCTGATCTGCACCGTCTCCATCTCCAGGAAACTGTTTTCTCCCAGCTCCACCAAAGTCTCGGGGTTCATGATGCGCCCGCCTTTGCCGTCACCGCTTCCGTAATGTTTTTCCACATATTTTACATGGGAGTTTTTTCCTATGTAAAAACTGTGGACGCCATCGTGACGGCTGTCACTGTCGCCGCTGTTGTGTATTCCACATCCTGCAACAATTGTAACATCACAGTCGTCCCCCACGTAAAAGTCGTTGGACACCAGTTCCGTCAGCCCGCTCTGGCTCAAAACCACCGGGATATGCACGCTTTCTTTCCGGGTGCCGGACCGGATCCGGATATCGATGCCGGAACCGTCTTCCTTGCTTACAATGTCGATATTGGCGGTGGTGGAGCGGTTTACGCTCTGTCCGTTTGCGCGGATGTTGTAAGCTCCGGCAGGCATTTCATGGAGTCCTGCCACTTGCTCGAGTAAGTTTTTCTGAATTTGGTCCATATCCATGTCCTCGTTTCTGATTCTTGTCACTGTATGCATTGCCTTGCGTACCCTCAGGGAGCAGGGGGAAACAGTGTCTGGCACATGCTTATGCCGGCGGGTATCCGTTATGGCTGGGCGGCCGCATAAAATTTGCAGCTCTGGGTTCCTTCCAGCAGTTCTGGCAGGATGTCTTTGCGTCTGCCCCTTGCCTGCACATTTCCGCCGGAGAGCACCACGATTTCATCCGCGATATTCAGGATCCGTTCCTGATGGGAGATGATAATCAGGGAACGATCGCTTTCCCGGTGCATTTTTTCAAAAACCTGGATAAGATTGCTGAAACTCCAGAGATCGATGCCGGCCTCCGGTTCGTCAAAAACGGAGAGGGGAGTGCCGCGGGCGATGATGGTGGCAATCTCAATTCTTTTTAATTCCCCGCCGGATAAGCTGGCGTCCACGTCCCTGTTGACATAGTCCCTTGCACAGAGCCCTACCCTGGAAAGATAATCGCAAATGGAGGAAAAGGGAATGTCGGTTCCCGCCGCCAGCCGGATCAGATCCCGCACCTTGATGCCTTTAAAACGGACCGGCTGCTGGAATGCGAAGCTGATTCCCAGCTTTGCCCTTTCCGTGATATTCATTTTTGTGATATCTGTGCCATTGTAAACAATTCTGCCCGAAGTGGGCTGTTCTATTCCCATGATCAGCTTTGCCAGAGTGGATTTGCCGCCGCCATTGGGGCCGGTGATGGCAATGAAGGCATGATCCTGGAAGGTCAGGTTTACATCCCTGATGATTTCTTTCTGCTTGTCGGCGTCATCCGACACCTGAAAACAAAGATCCTGTAATTCCAGCATGTATTTCCTCCTGTTCCGGAGCAGTTCCGGTTCTGCCGGCGTTTTTTCCGGGGGTCGGCGTTGCATTTCCGCACATCCGGCTGCCCCGCATACAGTATAGCACAAAAAACGGAAAATCAATACAGACGCC
>CAJTLR010000026.1:0-6805 GCA_910577185.1 uncultured Acetatifactor sp. | reverse complement strand
GGCGTTTCTTTTGTTAAAAAAATATGAAATACCCGGAAAGTCACATGTATTCCCGGCCGGTGAACACGGCCACGGAGCGGGGATGCATGATAAATTCCCGGTCAATGCGGACTTCCTCCCCTTCCGGGTAGAAATAATTTCCCTGTCCGTCTCCCCAGGTGCTCACACTTAGGTACCAGCCCAGGTGACAGTCCAGTTCGGGAACCGTAATGCGCACATCTTCCCAGTGGGAGTTGATGGCAATATACACCAGGTCGTCGGTTCCGGTTTCCGGGTTGTATCCGGCAAAACTGATGGCGAAGGTGGAAGCGTCCCTGGGAATGTGGACTTCCTCCGCATTGACATTGTGTGTGTGGAGCGGTTCCATGCCGCAGACGGCAGCGGGAAGCATCTTGCGTATTACGGGGTGTTTCCGGCGGTATTCGATCATGAATTTAAAAAAGTCAAATAAGTCCCGGTTTTTGTCCAGCAGGCTCCAGTCCAGCCAGGAGGTTTCATTGTCCTGGCAATAGGCGTTATTGTTGCCGTACTGGGAATTGCCGAATTCGTCCCCTGCCAGAAACATTGGCGTGCCCCTGCTGCACATCAGCACGGTGCAGGCATTGCGGATCATTCGGAAGCGGAGGGAAAGAATCTCCGGGTTGTCGGTGTCGCCTTCCGCGCCGCAGTTCCAGCTGCGGTTGTCATCGGTTCCGTCCGTATTGTTCCATCCGTTTTGCTCGTTGTGCTTTGTGTTGTAGGAATAGAGATCGTAAAGTGTGAAGCCGTCATGGCAGGTGAGGAAGTTCACACAGGAATTGTAGCCCGCATAATTGTTATTGTTATCGGAGTAAAAACCGCCGTACAGATCGCCGGAACCGGAAATACTCCAGGCAGCTTCCCAGGAATACCAGAAATCTCCTTTTAGAAAAGCCCGGATGGAATCCCGGTATCGTCCGTTCCATTCGGCCCATCGCTTGCTGGCCGGAAATTTTCCCACCTGGTATAAACCGCCCGCGTCCCAGGCTTCGGCGATCAGCTTTACATTGCGCAGTACGGGATCCGAGGCGAGCAGTTCCAGAAGGGGAGGGTTGTTCAGGGGCGAACCGTCCTCGTGGCGGCCCAGTATGCTGGCCAGGTCGAAACGGAAGCCATCGATCCGGTAACTCACGGCCCAGTATCGCAGGCATTCCAGGATCAGCAGGCGGACAATGGGGTGGTTGCAGTTCAGAGTGTTGCCGCAGCCGCTGAAGTTGTAATAATTTCCGTTGGGCGTCAGCATATAATATACTTTATTGTCAAAACCCTTGAAGCAGAAAGTGGGCCCCTTTTCATTTCCTTCTGCAGTGTGATTGAATACCACGTCCAGGATCACTTCGATGCCGTTGTCGTGAAGGGCCTTGATCAGAAGTTTTAATTCGGTGCCTTCCTGATTGTATTCATCCCGGGAAATATAACTGGTGTTTGGGGCAAAAAAACCGACGGTATTATATCCCCAGTAGTCCAGAAGCTTTTTCCCGTCCACATTCCGGGCGTTCATGGTCTCGTCAAATTCAAAAATGGGCATCAGCTCCACGGCGTTGATTCCCAGCTCTTTTAAGTAAGGGATCTTTTCCATAAGTCCCGCAAAAGTGCCCCGGTGTGTCACGCCTGAGGAGGGATGGTAGGTGAAGCCCCTGACATGGAGTTCATAAATAACCAGGTCGCTCATGGTACGGGAGGACTGGGGCATGTCCCCCCAGTCGAACACATCCCGTATGACACGGGCGTGGTAACTGCCGGATTTTACGCTGCCCCAGAGCCGCTGGCCTGCCACCGAGCGGGCATATGGATCCAGCAGAATGGCGTTGCGGTTGAAAGTCAGACCGTTTTCCGGTTCATAGGGGCCGTCGATCTGATAGGCGTATTCAAATTCTTCAATATCCAGGCCGAATACGATCATGGAATAGACATCCCCGATTTTGTAGGCTTCCGGAAAGGGAAGGCGGGCATAGGGGGAATGGGCGTTTCTATGGAAGAGAAGGAGCGTGCAGGAAGTGCCGTAATGGGTGTGGACGGTGAAATTGACACCAACGGGGAGCATCATGGCTCCGTGTACATCGAAAAGGCCCGGACGGACCAGAAAACCTTCTATCTCGGCTGTGGGCATCAGTGATGTGTGCAATTCCGGAACATATTTCTGTGTGTATGAATTCAAATTGTGTCTCCTTTGGATGATAAAATAATCTTATTTATGAAAAATGGAAGGACGGTAAAACGTAAATCCCATTGCTTTTTTGCGGGCAACATGTCAACAGTATAAAGGATACTTCCTGAAAAAGCAATCCGAACATGGAAAAATGATAGAAAAACGTGAAAATCCTTTTTTCGTATCACAATGGAAATCATCAAAAATCATCAAAAATTTGAAAATACTTCTTGACTTTTGATATGGCAGGAGGTATAATGGGTATCGTTGCAGGTGTCGATAGGACTTGCAGAATGTGCGTTTAGCTCAGCTGGATAGAGCGTTTGGCTACGGACCAAAAGGTCGGGGGTTCGAATCCTCTAACGCACGTTTTTTGTATTTATGTATGCATTGTTCCGGGTTTGTGCATATTATATATGGGATGTGTCCGTTTGGGACGATTGTTATGTGAGTGGCGGGAAAGCTTTGTAATGAGAGCGTTCCGGCCATTTGTTTTATAGAATCAGGTTTTACTTTTTTCTGACATATGGCATGGTAAACATGGAAGGAGCCGGAATATGGATGATGATAAGCTGATAGAAGCTATCCTGAAACATCTGGACGGGGAAACGGGCAGGGGCGTGGTACGTATGAGTGTGGAGATGGATGAAGACAAGAGCAGTGAGGGGGAGATTTCCCGAAAGTGCTGCAATATGTACGGCCGTCCTGCAAACGAGACAGTGGGCTGGCTGGACTGTTATACGGACAGAAATGCCGGCAGACCGGACAATGAGAGATGATTTTCCGGTGAGGCTGCGGGAAATTTCGGGAAAATCTTTTCGGAGGAAAACTTTGGATTGATTTTATAAGGTAAAATAAGTATAATTACACTCAGGAATCAGGCCGTTTTGCGTCTGCTGCCCGGGATCTGTCCGGCGGATGGGTCTGGTCTGCGCAATGATGGCGTGTTCGGGGCAGGGAGAGGCCGTATGGGAGGAGAAAACCTGCGTTTATGCAGAAAATGTCTGATCAGGGATATGGCAGGGCGGGAGGATTATTTTCGTTCCCTGCGGGAATATATTGCGAATCTGGACAAGGATATCAGGGCATCCGAATCCCTTTATGAACAGCGTCTGGCAGTCTGTGGGGAATGCGGGCTGCTGCTGGAGGGAATGTGCCGCATTTGCGGATGTTATGTGGAGCTTCGGGCGGCAGTGGGGAAGAACAACTGCCCGAAACAGAAGTGGTGAGCAGGAGTACAATATGACGAAACAAGACTTTTTGGAAATGCTGCGGCTGGCGCTGAACGGCAGGGTGGCTCCGGGGCAGGTGATAGAAAATCTGCAGTTTTATGAAGACTATATCAATACCGAGATCCGGAAGGGAAAAAGCGAGGAAACGGTACTGGAAGAGCTTGGTGATCCCAGACTGATTGCCAGAACCATTGCGGAAACCGGGAAGCAGGGGCAGCACACTGCAGGGGAAGCCCCCTGGGAGAGGGAGGAATACCAGCCTTATGAACAGTCCGGACAGACGCATGTACGGCGCTTTTCCAAAGTGCCGGTATGGGCCTGGGTTGCGCTTGTGCTCCTGATCATTGTGATGATTCTGGGGGCGGTATTTTCCTTACTGGCGGCGCTGCTGCCTATATTAGTGCCCATTTTCGTGGTGGTATTTCTGGTGAAGGCTTTTCGGGACTGGTTTCAATGATGGGAAGCGTTTCCGGGCAGTTTGAATAGTACTAAAGTACTAAAAAACAGAAGCATAAATCTTTCTTCTTTTTCCAATACTAGTCCTGTAACCGATAACAAGGAACTGCGTATGATCAGCGGTTTCTGACAGGAACGCCGCGGATGCGGCAGGATGTGAGGAAAGAAATGGACAACAATAAGTACAACAACGGTACAAACAATTCTGAGAATTGCAAGAACAGCCAGAATCAGAACAACCAGAACAAAAACAATCAGAACCAGAACCAGAACAAGAACAATCAGAACCAGAGCAAGAACCAGAACAACCAGAACAACAATTTCTAAGGTTTTTCCGGTAATAGGGGCACTGCTTTCAGTGGCCCTATTTACATAATTGACAGAATGGAACCGTTTTTCTTTGAGGAGAAGTCCGGATGCGGGATTCCGGGCTGGTTACAGCATTGCAGGAGGGACTGCGATATGCGGGGGGTATAAAAGAGTGAGAAAATTTGAGTTGATAGCACCCTGCCATTTTGGCCTGGAATCCGTTCTCAGGAAAGAGATCGAGAGGCTTGGGTATGATGTCACTGAGGTGACGGATGGCAGGGTGACTTTTTTCGGAGACGAAGAAGCCTTGTGCCGGGGAAATATTTTCCTGCGGACCGCAGAGCGTATTTTGATTAAAATAGGAAGTTTTCATGCGGAAACTTTTGAAGAACTGTTTCAGGGAACCAGGGCCATTCCCTGGGAGGAATACATACCAAGAGACGGAAAGTTCTGGGTGGCCAAGGCCGCCAGTGTCAGATCCAGACTGTTCAGCCCATCCGATATCCAGTCCGTTATGAAGAAGGCTATGGTGGAAAGGCTGAAAGGCGTGTACCATATCAGCTGGTTTTCGGAGGAAGGGGCAGGATTCCCGGTGAGGGTGTTTCTGCTGAAAGACCAGGTGACGGTAGGACTTGACAGTACGGGGGAATCCCTGCACAAGAGGGGGTACAGGAAGCTGGTGGCCCAGGCGCCCATAGCGGAGAACCTGGCGGCGGCACTGATTATGCTGACACCCTGGAACAAGAACCGTATTCTGGTGGATCCCTTTTGCGGCAGCGGTACTTTTCCCATTGAGGCTGCCATGATGGCCGCCAATATGGCGCCGGGCATGAACCGGGATTTCACCGCGGAAAGCTGGAGGCACATTGTCTCGAAAAGCGTCTGGGAAGATGCCCAGGAGGAGGCGGAAGACCTGGTAGACCTGGGGGTAAAGCCGGATATACAGGGATATGACATTGATGACCACATGATAAGTATTGCACGGGAAAACGCAAAGGCGGCGGGAGTGGAGTCGCTGATACATTTCCAGAGAAGAGATGTGGAACAGCTGAGCCATCCGAAAAAATATGGTTTTATTATTACAAATCCGCCTTACGGCGAGCGGCTTCACGACAAGGAGAAAATGCCGGGCCTGTATAAAACCATCGGCGAGAGGTACCGGGCGCTGGATTCCTGGAGCATGTACCTGATTTCGGCATACGAAGGGGCAGAGCAGGCCATAGGGCGCAAGGCGGACAAGAACCGCAAGATTTATAATGGTATGATGAAAGCGTATTATTATCAGTATCTGGGGGCGAAGCCGCCCAGGCCGAAAGCCTGAGAAAAAGGGAGGCGGGCCGGACCTGCGGGCGGGCTCCGGAATCAGGGCAGGATGGGAAGGGAAGACGAACGGAATGGAAACGAAGAGAAAACGACTGATATTTGCCACCGGCAATGAGGGAAAGATGAAGGAAATCAGGATGATCCTGGAAGACACTTATCCGGAAATCCTTTCCATGAAAGAGGCAGGCATTACGGCGGATATTGTGGAAGACGGAAAGACTTACGAGGAAAATGCCCTGATTAAAGCCAGGGCAGTGGCAGCGGCATCCGGGGAGCTGGTGCTGGCAGACGATTCGGGGCTGGAGATTGACTATCTGAACCGGGAGCCGGGCATTTATTCTGCCAGATATCTGGGGGAAGATACTTCATACAGCATCAAAAACGCTAATTTGATCAAAAGGCTGGAAGGGGTGCCGGAGGAACAGCGCACGGCCAGGTTTGTATGCGCCATAGCCGCGGCGTTTCCGGATGGCAGGGAAATGACTGTCAGGGCCACCATAGAGGGACGAATCGGGTACGGGGAGAAAGGAAGCCATGGTTTCGGATACGATCCTATTTTCTATGTACCTGAAATGGGAAGGACCACGGCGGAACTGACGGAAGAAGAGAAGAATCTGGTCAGTCACAGGGGGAAGGCGCTGAGGCTTATGAAAGAGGAACTGAAAAAGCTATGAAAGTGTTGATTGTCAGCGATACCCATAGGAAAAACGAAAATTATTTTAAGGTTCTGGAACTGGTAAAACCGGATCTGGTCATTCACTGCGGTGATGTGGAGGGAAGTGAATACGCGCTCACACAGGCCGCGGACTGTCCGGTGCAGCTGGTGCTGGGCAATAATGATTTCTTTTCCTGCCTGCCAAGAGAACTGGAACTGAAGCTGGGGGCTTATAAGGTGTGGGTGACACACGGGCATAATTACTGTGTATCCATGGGAAATGAAGTGATCAGACGGGAGGCGGCTGCCAGGGGCATGGATATCGTAATGTACGGGCATACCCATAAACCGGTGGTTGACAGGAAGGGCAGCGTCATGGCGGTGAACCCGGGAAGCCTCTCCTATCCCAGGCAGGAGGGGCGCAGGCCTTCTTACATAGTCATGAATGTGGAAGAAGAGGATATACGTTTTGACGTGGAATATTTATAGAAAAAACGATAAAACTTGACAGGGGACCTCCGGGGCGTTATACTGTAAAAGTAATATTTTTGGCCAAATCTGATTTGGCCGGAAAGCTTCCGGAAGGAAAATGAAGTGTTGATACATGCAGGCAATGTCTGTATGCCGGGGTGTGGCTCAGCTTGGCTAGAGCGCCTGGTTTGG
>CAJTLR010000025.1 GCA_910577185.1 uncultured Acetatifactor sp. | reverse complement strand
TTCTAAACTCCCCACTTTCATATATGGTGGAGCAGCTTGGTGCATGGGAGTTTAGTCGGAAAATATCTTTCTGGGAGCAACATTTTTCATGATTTTTATCATCTCTTCCGAGGGGTTCAGAAGAATTTTTTCCCCGCCCTCATAATACATGGCAAACCTTTTGTCCGGCTTTAATTCCTCTCCCACACTGTAATCCTTCACTTTGGCATTGCGGTTTTTGTAATTGTCCAGGTGGTAACTCCTGATGGGCGCCAGAATCTCTATTCTGTCCAGATGATATGTGGCAATACGCTTCCGCTTGGTCTTCGCCATAACCTTGTCCACCACCAGTTCCTTGTCCAGATAGAGATACTCATACTCCAGATCTGTGTACAGATTGACGAAGTAAGCTCCCCCGCCGGTGAGTATGGCGCCGATGAACCCGAATATCATCAGGGGAGGAAGGACAAACACCGCCAGCACAAATACTACGGTCAGAGTCATCAGAAAAACCTTGAAAAATTTAGCCAGCGGGGAGGTCTTTGCCTTTACCAGGCATTCTACATAAGCATCGCTCATCTTACATACCTTTCCTTTATCTTATTTTTAGTATTATGCCTGGAGCGTGTCTGATAATTCATTCCGGCATATAAGATAATAATAAACTATCTTCCATGAACTTTCAAGCTGACTTTCCAAAATCCTGCATGATTTATCCTTTTTTTAGAATCTGGTTAGACAGGGTTCATTGACATTTGTATCAGATAATATTATGATGTAAAACATATCACTTATCCCTGCTGCCCGGCACGGACAGATTGTCTGCCAGGCCGGAAAACCGTTCCCGTACAACATCATTCCGGGAACCTGCAGGGAAAAATACACACAACAGAAAGGCGGATGAGCCATGCCGGTAATGGATGAATTCAGGGAAGAGCGCCAGGCTCTGAAAAACGGAACCCCAAAGGAGAAACTGTCTTATTTTTTCTATTATTATAAATGGCATACGATAGTGGTCATCGCCGTACTGGCCCTGGCGGTCTCCATGATCTACCAGATGGTGACCCAGAAAGAGGATGCCCTGTATGTGGCCCTGCTTAACGTGGTGGAAGCGGAGTCCGCCCCGGAATACCGCCAGAAATTTGCGGAATACGCCGGCATTGACACGGATACCTATAACATCCAGTTTGACACGTCCATGCGGATAGACTTGTCCGATTCGTCGCCGGACGAAAATACCATGGCGTCCAGCCAGAAGCTTATGGTCTATATCGCGGCCCAGGAAATAGATGTCCTTGTGGGCGGGGAATCCGCCATAAACAACTATGCCTACAATGACACCTTCTATGATCTGCGGGAATATCTCACGGAGGAACAGATTGCCAGATACGAATCTTCCTTCTATTATATGGACCGCGCCGTGGCCAGGGCCCGGGAGGAAGCCGCCTTAACCAGTGAAGATTTCACCGATTTGCCGGAATACCCTTCTCCCAAAAACCCTGAGGCAATGGAAGATCCCGTGCCGGTGGGAATCTATCTGGACGAAAATGCGGACATCCGGGAGAATTACTATTTCCTGGACGGGGAAGTTATCCTCAGCGTGGTTATCAATGGCACAAACACGGAAAACGCCTCCAAGTACATTGATTTTGTTCTTCAGTAGATTCCCCGGCGCTGTTTTAAGGCATTTACGTTCGTCTACAGCAATTCCCGCAGTAGTTCGCCCACGCTCACCGGATTGGCCTTTCCCTTCATGGCCTTCATGGTCTGTCCCACCAGAAATCCCAGGGCTTTTTCTTTTCCGTTGCGGTAGTCCTGCACGGACTGCGGGTTTGCCTTTATCGTCTCCTTCACGGCCTCCCGGAGGGCATCCCCATCATTCACCATTTTCAGTCCCTGCTCCTCCACGTACTTTTCCGGATCCATATTCTCCTCAAACATCAGCTCAAATACTTCCTTTGCCACAGTGAAGTTGATGGTGCCGGCCTCCGTCATGGCGATCAGCCTGGACAGATTTTCGGGTGAAAAACGGATATCCCCCGGATCCAGCTCCTTTTCCTTCAAAAGCCGCAGTGTCTCCCCCATAAGCCAGTTGGATACTTTTTTGGGCTGGCTCCCCAGCGCCACCGCCGCCTCGAAAAGATCGGCCATATGCTTATGCTCCGTGATGATCTTAATATCATACTCCGGAATATCGAATTCCCGTTTATACCGCTTTATTTTCTCCGTCTGGAATTCCGGCTGCCGGGCGCGGATTTCCTCCAGGAAAGAATCGCTGACCGTAACCGGCATCAGGTCCGGATCCGGAAAATAACGGTAATCTTTCGCATCTTCCTTGGAGCGCATGGGGTAAGAACATTCCTTTGCCTCATCCCACCGTCTTGTCTCCTGCACCACGGGCCTGCCCTCCTCCAGCAGTGCAATCTGCCTCTCCCTCTCATTTTCAATGGCCCTGGAAATAGAGCGGAAGGAATTCAGGTTTTTCATTTCGGTACGTGTGCCCAGCGTCTCCGTGCCTGCCTCCCGGACAGACAGGTTTACGTCTGCCCTCATGGAGCCCTCCTGCAGTTTACAGTCGCTGGCTCCCAGATACTGAATGATCATCCGCAGTTTTTCCAGACAGGCAATCACTTCCCTGGCGCTGCGCATGTCAGGCTCGGACACAATCTCAATCAGGGGTACGCCGGAGCGATTGTAATCTACCAGGCTGCAGTCCTCCCATTCGTCATGGATCAGCTTGCCCGCGTCCTCCTCCATATGAATTTCATGAATTCCCACTCTCTTTACCGGCCCGCCTTCCCGGCAGGGACCGTTCTCCTCCGGGGTCTGCCCCTCCCGGTCCTCCTCTATCTCCACATAGCCGTTTCTGCACAAGGGAAGATACAGCTGGGAAATCTGATAGTTCTGCGGGTTGTCCGGATAGAAATAATTCTTCCGGTCAAATTTGCAGTACCTGGTAATCTCGCAATGGGTGGCAAGTCCCACCGCCGCCGCATGCTCCAGCACCTTTCTGTTCAGCACGGGAAGGGAGCCCGGCATTCCGGTACATACCGGACAAGTATGGGAATTTGCCTTTCCCCCGAAGGCCGTGGAACATCCGCAGAAAATCTTTGTGTCTGTGGCCAGTTCCACATGAACCTCCAGCCCTATGACTGTCTCATATTCTTTCGCCATTTTATACCTTATTGCCCCCTTTCGCCGCCTTTTCGTATGCATACGCTATCTGCAGTATCTTTTTTTCCTGAAAACAGTCCCCTGTCAGCTGCAGGCCTATGGGCAGCCCTTTGTCATCGCTGCCGCAGGGAATGCTGATGGCAGGCAGTCCGGCCAGGTTTGCGGAAATGGTATAGATATCCCCCAGATACATTCTGACCGGATCCGCCAGACTCTCCCCCAGCTTCGGCGCCGTCCCGGGGGCAACCGGGCCCAGAATACAGTCAAACCTGGCAAAGGCGGCGTCAAAGGCCTTTTTGATCAGATGCTTCACCCGCAGCGCCTTCAGATAATACGCGTCGTAATAACCGGAGCTCAGCACAAAGCTTCCCAGCATGATACGGCGCTTTACCTCCGGGCCGAATCCCTCCGACCTGGTCTTCTTGTACATTCGGTGCAGCTCCTGGGCCCCTCCGGCGCGGTACCCGTATTTAATGCCGTCAAAACGCTCCAGGTTAGAGCTGGCCTCCGCGGAGGCAATGGTGTAATATGCCGGGACGGCGTATTCTGCCAGCCCCAGGTCAAACTCTTCCAGAACGGCCCCCGCTTCCCTCAGTGTCCCTGCCGCTTCCAGGACAGCCTTCCTGACCTGCGGGTCCGGTCCTTCCCCTCCGTTTTCCGGTATATAGTCTCTGGGAATCCCGATGCGCATTCCCTTCACATCCTGCTTCAGGGCCGTGACAAGATCCCGCAGCTTTCCGGGCATCCATGTGGAATCCCGCCTATCCTCCCCGTCTCCGGAAGAAAGGATTTCCAGAATCACGGCACAGTCTTCCACAGTCCTGCAAAGGGGTCCGATCTGATCCAGGGACGATCCGTAAGCCACCAGCCCATAGCGGGAAACCGTGCCGTAAGTAGGCTTCATGCCTACCACGCCGCAATGGGAAGCGGGCTGCCGGACAGATCCGCCGGTATCGGATCCTATGGCAAAGAAACATTCCCCTGCCGCCACGGCCGCAGCGGAGCCCCCTGAGGAGCCCCCCGGGACATGTTCCGGATTCCGGGGATTTTTCGTAGGGCCGAAAAAGGAGGTTTCCGTGGTGGAGCCCATGGCAAATTCATCCATGTTGGTCTTCCCCAGCAGGACTGCTCCCGCCCTTTCCAGGTTCTCTATGGCCTGGGCAGAGTAGGAGGGAATGAAATTGTCCAGAATCCGGGAAGCACAGGTAGTCCGCATTCCTTTTGTACACAGATTGTCCTTCACGGCCATGGGTACCCCCGCCAGCGGCCCTGTCAGTTCTTTTGCCTCTATTTTCTCCTGTACTTCCCGGGCCCTTTTCAGGGCCCCTTCCCTGTCCACAGTCACATAACAATGGTAAAGCTCTTCCATCCGGTCTATTCTGTCCAGCACGGCCCGGACGGCGTCCGGCGCCGTGACCCTGCCGCTCTGTATCCATCTTCCCAGCTCCACGGCCGAAAGAGATAAAAGTTCCATATCCATACCTCCGCTCACATCATCAGTTGAATGTTCTGGGAACCGCGAACATATCGTCTTTCCGGGATGGCGCATTTCCCAGGATTTCCTCCCGCCTGTCGCCGTTTGTGACCACATCCTCCCGGAATACATTTCCTGCCGGAAACAAATGGGACAAGGGTTCCACATTTTCCGTGTCCAGCTCATTTAATTTGTCAATATAATCCAGCATTCCGGCCATATCCTTTTTCGCCTGCTCCTTCTCTTCCCCGGAGAGCTCCAGTTTGGCCAGAATCCCCACATATTCTATGATTTCATCGCTGATCTGATTTGCCATATCAATCTCCCTGCCTTCCCGTAACTGTGTGAAAATTTATTTTCACACTACTCCTTTCCGTCACTGCCGGACCCTGATGTGCGCCTCCCTCAGCTGCAGCTCCGTCACGTCGCCGGGCGCGCCGCACATCAGGTCCTGGGCCGATCCGCTCATGGGAAACGCGATCACTTCCCTTATATTGTCCTCTCCCCTCAAAAGCATCAGAATCCGGTCTATCCCCGGCGCCATTCCCGCGTGAGGCGGCGCGCCGAACCGGAATGCCTGATATAGAGCCCCGAATTTTCTCTTCAGGGTTTCCTCGTCATACCCTGCCAGTGCAAAAGCCTTCACCATAATATCCATATCGTGGTTTCTCACGGCGCCGGAAGATAATTCCACGCCGTTGCACACAATATCATACTGATAAGCGATAATGTCCAGAGGGTTCTCTTTCTCCAGTGCCTCCAGACCTCCCTGGGGCATGGAAAAAGGGTTATGGGTGAATACGGGCTGCTTTGTCTCCGGATCCGGCTCATACATGGGGAAATCGTTTACATAGCAGAAGCGGAACGCGTCTTTCTCTGTCAGTTCCAGTTTCGCGCCCAGCTCATCCCTGATTTTTCCCGCATAATAGCAGGCTCTTTCTTCTTTATCCGCAATAAAGAAAACTGTGTCTCCCGCCTTCAGCCCCGCCAGTTCTCTCAGGCGCGTTTTCTGTTCTTCCGGGATAAATTTGTCAATGGGTCCCTTGTAGGACAGGTCCTCCTCTACCTCCAGATATCCCAGGCCGGCCATTCCCAGCGAACAGGCAAACTGCAGCAGTTTTTCATGAAATCCCTTGCTCATCCGGGAATGTACCCGAATGGCCCGGACCGTCCTGCCCAAAAAAGGCCTGAAAGAGCATTCCTGAAAAAATCCGGTCACATCCGTGATGCGCAGGGGGTTCCTCAAGTCGGGCTTGTCTGTGCCGAACTCCAGCATAGCTTGTCGGTAACTGTACACCGGATAGGGAGCCTGTGTTACGGCGAAACCCTGGGGCGCAAATTTTTCAAAGACGGCGGAAAGGATTTCCTCCCCCGCCCGGAAGACCTCCTCCTGACCGGCAAAGTTCATCTCAAAATCAAGCTGGTAAAATTCGCCCGGAGACCGGTCTGCCCTGGCGTCCTCGTCCCGGAAGCAGGGGGCGATCTGAAAATACCTGTCAATTCCGGACACCATCAGCAGCTGCTTATATTGCTGGGGCGCCTGGGGAAGCGCATAAAATTTCCCCTTGTATTTACGGGAAGGGACAATGTAATCCCTGGCCCCTTCCGGTGAGGAAGCGCACAAAATCGGTGTCTGGATTTCCACAAATCCCATCTCTGTCATTTTCTGTCTCATAAAAGCGATTACTTCGGAGCGAAACAGAATATTATCCAGCACCCTTCTGTTCCTCATATCCAGATAGCGGTACTTCAGTCGTACCTCCTCCCTGGTCTCCCTGGAAGTCATCACCTCAAAGGGCAGCTGTCCATATACTTTTCCAAGTACAGTGACCCTGGCCGCCTCCAGTTCAATGGTGCCCGAGGGAATTTTCGGGTTGTAGGTCTCTTCATTCCGCTTCTCCACAATTCCCTCGATGCTCACGCAGGCCTCTTTCGTGATTCCCTTCAGAAGTTCCGGCGCCCTGAAAACAATCTGCAGCACTCCGTACATATCCCTCAGGTCAATAAAGGATACGCCTCCGTGGTCGCGGATATTTTCAACCCAGCCCGCCACACGTAAGTATGCCCCTGTGTGCTCTTCCCCCACTTGTCCGATGGTCATGTCCCTGTAACGGTTTTTCTCTGCCATAATGTTTGTCCTCCATTCCAGTTTTCGCGCTGTTCCCAGCTTCCTCGTGTTCCGGACAATCCGGCAGGGATATTTTTCTTCCTTCACCGGCCGCGTGCGCCGCATTGCGGCATACTTCCACTGCACGGGGCTGTGCAATCAGGCCTTTTCACTGCTTGCGAGGGGTATTCCATATACCCCCTATGCTCTCGGGCAGGGAAATGATTTTCTCTCCTGCGCATAGAAAAATCCCGGAACACAGTTTCCTGCATCCCGGGACGAATAACCTTTCAGGAAGATTATCCGCGGTACCACCCGCATTGAAAAGCCCTGGCAAAAGCTCGGGCTAATCCCCTCTTACACTTAACGCGTGCCACGTGCTGCCCTAACAAGACGTTCCGGCCCTGCTTCAGACAGCCTGCTCCGGAGTGTTCCCCAGATCAGTTCCCGCCGGCAGCGCTTTCAGTCGGTGACGCCGCCTTCCTGTTGCGTTTCCTGAAAGGAGTCTCCTTCATTGCATTTTGAATATGGCAATGATACTATCACATTTATTTCCATATGGCAAGCACTTTTTTATTTTCCCGCCTGGCTCTTTTCCCTTTTGTCCCGGTTCCGTTTTGTTTCAGCGGATCCATCCCCAGATCGTAGTCAGATATTCCCCGCAGAAATACATTCCCCGCAGCCAGATAAACAGGGCACCGCCCCAGAGCGGCCAGGCCAGGTCCGGGCGCCCGCGCAGTATTTTTTTTGCCAGGGACAGACAGACACAGATGCACAGCACCATGGTGCCGAAAGTAGCACGGTCAGGATAGTGCGGGGACAGGAAAAACGCCCCCCAGGATAACAGGGCCATAAAAAGCAGCAACACATTCCTCCCGCCCAAAGGCAGCTTCAGCACACCTTTGCCAAGCAGAAGAAGAAAACCCAGAACCAGCAGCACCGGAAACAGATATTCCAGCGCGGCCCTGCATTCCCCATAGCTTCTCAGGAAAAGCTTCCACAAGGCGCCAAACTGCTCTGTCCCCACCTCCAGGCTGCGAACCCTGTTCCCCGGCGCCGCAATGCAGATCACACTCCCCAGCAGGCAGGCCAGATTGCCCATATACATCCACGGCCTTACTTTTCCGCCCGCCTTCCGGATCAGCAGAATCACCGCCAGACTGCCAAGCCACACCGCAGGTCCCATATTCTCGTTGCTCCAGCCCGCAAGAATTCCCAGGGGAATGATCCACAGCGTAATTCCAGGCAGACTCCGGATTCCCTGCCTCCCTTCCCCTTGCTTTCCGGCACAGGCTTTTGCCTCTTCTCTGGGAAAGGCTTTTGCCTCTTCCCTGGGAAGGGCTTTTGCCCTTTCTTCTTCCGGGACACCGGTCAGCGCCCTTTTCCCATCGTTCCCCATACCGGAAACTGCCGCCCCGGCGCCGGCCCGATTCCGGAAGATACCGTCATCCTCCGAAAGTTCCCGCAGATAGCAGAACACGAAAGCAAGAATAAAAACCGTAATATACAGATAATTTACCGCCCCTGACTGCCAGAACATACTCATCATCCAGTTGGCGTTCAGCCCAAGGGGCATGGCAATGGCAGCCAGAAAAGCAGACGGCCTGCGCCAGTCCGACACCAGGCAGATCATCCCCGCCAGCAGCAGCGTAAACACCACATTCAGGACGTCTGCCGCCCTTTCCCCTGCCAGCAGCGTCATCTGCAGTATGCCATGGGTCATACTTCTGCCGCCCCAGTGATGGTAATGCCATACCTGGCTTTCCACAATGTCGGAAAAAGAAGTGATGGGGATGCTTTCATCATAAAGCATGGTAGCATACCACTTGTCATCCATCATAAACGTAACTGCCCTGTGGGTCATATACAGCACCGGAATGCTTACCGCAATCAGAATGCATGTCATAATCCACATAGCCCTGCGCCGTTTCCCCTCCATTTTCTGCCTCCTTTCTGCCGTCGGCCTGCCTCTAAAGCATTCTGATCCTGTCCACTGCTTCCACTGTGTTCTCATAACTGCCGAAAGCAGTCAGACGGAAATACCCTTCCCCGCCGGGTCCGAAACCGGATCCCGGTGTTCCCGCCACATTGGCATTCTCCAGCAGATAATCAAAAAATTCCCAGCTTGTCATGCCCTTTGGAGTCTTCAGCCAGATATAGGGAGAATTCACCCCGCCGGACACGGTATAGCCTGCTCTTTTCAGACCATTGAAAATGTAATCCGCGTTCTTACGGTAATAGGAAATCTGCGCTTCCAGCTGTGCCTTCCCCTCCCGGGAATAGACCGCCTCCCCTGCCCGCTGTACAATATAAGGCGCCCCGTTATATTTTGTGCCATGGCGCCTGGCCCACAGAGAATGCAGCGCCACATCACCGCACTTCAGTTTCTTCGGAATGACGGTATATCCCAGACGCATACCCGTAAATCCCGCATTTTTGGAAAAAGACTTCAGTTCGATGGCACAGGTCACGGCCCCTTCACATTCATAAATGCTGTGAGGCACTCCGGGCTCCGATATATATGCCTCATACGCGGCGTCGTAGAGAATCACCGCCCCGGTTTCATTGGCATAGTCCACCCACTCCTGCAGCCGTGCTTTGGTGATCACGGCGCCTGTGGGATTATTGGGAAAGCAAAGGTAGATCAGGTCCGGATGTTCTTTCGGAAGTCCGGGCAGAAATCCGTTCTCTTCGGTACAAGGCATATAAATCACATCGCTCCAGATTCCCCTCTCCCGGTCATAACTGCCCGCTCTCCCTGCCATCACATTGGAATCCACATACACCGGGTACACAGGATCACATACCGCAACCTTATTTTCCGGACCGAATATTTCCTGAATGTTGGCGGAATCGCTTTTCGCGCCGTCCGAGATAAAAATTTCATCGGGCCCGATCTCACATCCCCTGCTCTTGTAATCATTTTCCGCTATGGTATTTCTCAGAAACTCATATCCCAGATCCGGCGCATATCCCCGGAATGTCTCCGCCCTTCCCATTTCCTCCACAGCTTTGTGCAGTGCGGAAACGATGGCCGGAGCCAGCGGCAGTGTCACATCCCCGATGCCCAGGCGGATTATTTTTTTATCCGGATGCGCCCCACTGTACGCGCTTACTTTTTTCCCGATAGTGGAAAAAAGATAGCTTCCGGGAAGTTTTAAATAATTTTCGTTGATTTGAAACATCTTATATCTCTCCTTCAAATACCGTGACTGCCGGGCCGGTCATATAGACCAGGTTTTTCTCCTGATCCCACTCGATCAGCAGTTCCCCGCCCAGCAGCTTCACCGTTACCGCATGATCCAGCAGGCCGTTTAACACCCCTGCCACCGCCACGGCACAGCAGCCGGTTCCGCAGGCCAGGGTTTCCCCGCTGCCCCGTTCCCAGACACGCATAAAGCAGGTTTTCCGGTCCAGGATTTCCACAAACTCCGTGTTGGTGCGCTTCGGAAACCGGGAATGATTCTCAAACAGCGGCCCCAGCCGTTCCAGATTCATTTCGCCTACCCCCCTGCAGAAGATCACGGCATGAGGATTCCCCATGGATACGCAGGTCATACGGTATTCCCTGCCCTCCACCCCAATGGCTTCATTTACCACCCTGTGTCCCGCCGCTTCCACCGGGATCAGGGCCGGTTCCAGAACCGGGCTTCCCATATTGACACGCACCCTGGTCACTTCCCCCCTGGCACCGTGCAGCCCGGATTTTTTGTCCACTGTCAGGTCCAGATACTTTATTTTCCCTGCGCTGACCACACTGATCTGTTCCGCGTCCGTCAGCCCTTTGTCATACACATACTTTGCCACGCAGCGAATGCCGTTTCCGCACATTTCTGCCCGGGAGCCATCCCCATTGTACATCTCCATCTCAAAATCGGCCTCCCTGGACGGATTGATAAATATCACGCCATCGCCGCCGATTCCGAAATGTCTGTCGCTGAGCCGTCTCACCAGATCCGGTTTTTCCAGGACATCTGTCTTCTCCTCAAAACCATTCACATAAATATAATCGTTTCCGCATCCCTGCATTTTTGTAAACCGCATACCCGCTCCTTCCTTTCCGGTCCCGTCTTTTGCCTTCCCCGGCCCGGCCGGCATTTTCCGTCCCGGACAGCATTTTCTGTCCCGGACAGCTTCTTCTGTCCGTTCATACCTTCATCACCGCCAGCACCATCAATGCCGTCTCCGCCAGACTTGTCCCGCTGTCCATACTGCATTTCTGCAGATATCTGTGTGCCTCTTCCTCCGTGAGATGGTTCCTGGCCATCAGAAGCGTTTTGGCTTCCATCAGGGCCGCTTCCTCCTCCCGGCTTCTCACCCTTGGCCCGGGCCGGCTCTTTCTCCTGCGCCTCTCTATCTCCTCCGCCATCATCCCCACCGTGCTCACCAGGTCATTTACCTTCAGCGGCAGGGAAAGGCACACCACCCCTGTTTCTTCTCTCTGGCCCAGCAGGCGGTCCGAGGCGATCAGAAGCATTTCAAATCCCGCAGGAAGGCACTCCCGCAGCCCGGAATAAGCCATATCCCCCAGTTTATAACCGCAGATAACGATACCGCCGTTCAAGCCGTCAGCCTGGCTTACTGCCTGCGCTCCCGTGGAACAGATGCCGGTAACCCGGATCCCGTTCCTCACCAGCACATTTTTAATGCCCTTCGCATCCTCCAGCCTGGGCATTGCCACAATGATATTTGTCAAATGCCCACCCCCGATGCATCCGTCTCAGAAATCCCGGCACGCCCTCCGGAACAAACCGGACTCAATACCTGTATAAATATTCCTGTATTTCCCACTCCGACACATATGCCCGGTACTGCTGCCACTCCTTTTCCTTCGCCGCAATATATTTCTCCGCCACATGCCGGCCAAGCACATTCAGGATAAAAGGATCCTTTTTTAATTCTTCCACTGCCTCTGCCAGCGTTCCCGGCATATTTTCAATATGCAGGCTCCGCCTTTCCTGATCCGTCATGGTATAAATATTACAGTTCACACTTGCGGGCGGTTCGACGTGGTTGAGCATGCCATCCAGCCCGGCCATCAGGCATACCGCCAGGGTAAGATAAGGATTGGCCGCGGAATCCGGACTCCTGAGTTCAATCCTGGTACTGCCTCCCCGCTCTGCCGGAACGCGGATCAGCGGACTTCTGTTGGCGGTGCTCCATGCAATATAGACCGGTGCCGCAAAACCGGGCACCAGCCTTTTGTAAGAATTGACAAGCTGATTGGTGACAGCCGCCATACCTTTGATGTGACTTAAAATTCCGCCGATAAAACAGCGTGCTTCACGGCTCAGCCCATCGGTATCGTTTCCGTCCTCAAAAATATTTTTTCCGTCCTTGTGAAGGGACATGTTGACATGCATGCCGGAACCGTTTACCCCGTACCGGGGTTTCGGCATAAAAGTCGCGTGGAGGCCATGCCTCTTTGCAATGGTCCTCACCGCCAGCTTAAATGTCATAATATTGTCCGCCGCCGCCAGCGCTTCGGCATACCGGAAATCGATCTCATGCTGCGCAGGGGCGGTTTCATGATGGGAGGCTTCGATGATCATCCCCATTTCCTCCAGGGTCATGACAATCTCCCGCCTTGCATTCTCGCCGCCATCAAGGGGCCCGATATCAAAATATCCCGCCTGCTCATGGGTGTGGGTAGTGGGCATTGCATTTTCGTCTGTGTCAAAAAGGAAAAATTCACACTCCGGCCCTACCTCAAAGGTATATCCCAGCTCTTTTGCCGTTGCTATGGCCCTGCGCAGCACCAGTCTGGGATCCCCTTCAAAAGGACTGCCGTCCGGGCGGTATATGTCACAGATCATTCTGGCCACCTTTCCCTGCTGGGGTCTCCAGGGAAAAATCGCCAGCGTGCTCAGGTCCGGATGCAGATACAGATCCGACTCCTCAATTCCCGCAAAGCCATCTATGGCCGATCCATCAAACATACACTTATTGTCCAGCGCCTTGTCCAGCTGATTGGCAGTGATGGCTATATTTTTCAGATGGCCCAGCATATCCGTAAACTGCAGCCGGATAAACTCCACATCCTCATCTTTCACCAGTCTCTCTATATCATCCCTCGTATGATTTTTCATGAAAACACCGCCCCTCCATAACATGCATTTTCCAACGTTTTTAGTCTAACACAGACTGATACCATTTGTCATTAGAAACCCTGCGTTTTTTTACCCGGCATCCTTCTTTTGCATATGGCAATATGAATATTTCCCCACTTTCCCACATATCTATTATTAAGAAAAAATGACCAAACAAGTTTTAAGGGGAATAAGAATGAGCGCTAAGACCAAAATTGTCGTACTTCACATGAAAGAATTGATTTATACCGGGATTTTTGCCGTTCTGGGGATTCTGTTTGTCATCCTTCTGATCGTAATGTTCCTGCCTGGAGCCAAAAAAGAAGATTCTCCAGCCCCCACGCCGGAGTCGGACATTGCGGAAACCGCCTCCCTCTACATACCCGGCATCTACACCACGGAACTGGTCCTGGGCAGCCAGAATATTGATGTGGAAGTCATTGTGGATAAAGATTCCATCACTTCTATCCGCATGGTAAACCTCAATGATGCCGTTGCCACCATGTATCCGCTGCTCCAGCCCACCTTTGATTCCATCTGTGAGCAGGTTTATGACAAACAGTCCCTGGAATCCATCACCTACAGCACAGAAAGCAAATACACCTCTTTGGTTCTGCTGGAGGCCATTCAGAACTCACTTGAAAAGGCAAAAACAGAGACGGAATAACGCATATTTTCCGCACGCACGCCAGGGGAAATCCCTTGTATCCATGTATGGCAAACCAGCGGGATACAGGCCGGTTTCCCCTGCCTTCCCCGCTCTTTTGCCGGCATCTCCGCTCCGCCAAAAACCTGATTTCCGTCTCCTCCTGATCCTATGTTCCGTCTGTGACGCACCTGCAGGACCGGCCCACGGAATTTTCCGGGGATTCTGCGGCCAGCCGTCTCTGACGGACGTTTTCATTCTATCACAAAAAGAACCCCGGCACAATTTTTATTCCCTGTCAGCCTGCCGCCCCGGAACCATACTTCCGTATTTCTTCGTATTCCTTGCGGTAAAAACACACGGAAAGCACCATGGCCACTGTCCAGCCCACAGGCCATGCACACCAGATTCCCATGGCGCTGCCGGTCCATCCGGAAAATACAAAGGCCAGCACCACACGCAGAATCAGGTCCGTGAATGTGGCTGCCATAAACTTTCCCATGGCGCTCACTCCCCGCAGAATGCCGTCCGCAGCCAGTTTGGCGGACACCACAAAGTAAAACGGGGAGAGAATCCACAAAAACTCCATGCCTGTCATCAGGGCATCCCCGGAGCTTTTCTCCATAAAAAGAAGCAGGAAATACCTTCCGCACACCACATAAAGCAGACAGAAGGGAACGCACAGGCACCATACCATTTTCAGCCCTGCGCGAAAGCCTTGTCCGATCCGCTCGTATTTGCGGGCGCCCAGATTCTGGGCAGAAAAATTGGAAATGCCGTTTCCTATGGTGGTAAAAGAAGTGATGACCATGGTATTCAGCTTAACCGCTGCGGAATAGCCTGCCATGACGGAAGCCCCGAAGCCGTTGATCACACTCTGGATCATGATATTACCCACCGAAACAAAACTTTGCTGCAAAATGCTGGGAACGGCCACCGCCAGTATTTTTTTCAGAAGCGCCCGGTCAAACAGGGCAGCCTTCCCTGAGATCTCAATTTTTCCCAGCCGCTTCCAGACCACGGCCACCGCCAGGACACAGCTGACCCCCTGACAGAGAAATGTAGCCCATGCCACACCTGCCACGCCCATATGGAAGCTCTTTACAAACAGAATGTCCACCGCAATATTTGCCAGGGAGGAAGCTGCCAGAAAATAAAAAGGCGTGCCGGAATCTCCCATCGCGGAAAAAATTCCGGTTGCAATGTTATAGAAAAACACAAACGGCAGCCCCCATACATAAATGTCCAGATATAACCGGGAATCCGAAAACACTTCCTCCGGCGTCTTTATGAAATACAGCAGCGGGTCACATCCCACAATCCCCGTAATCATCAGAATACCGCAGAGAACGGCGCTGAAAATACATGTGGTGGTCACCGCGGTCTTCAATTCCGCATATTTTTTCGCGCCGAACAGCTGGGAAACGATCACGGAACATCCCATGTTGCAGCCAAACGCAAACGCAATAAAAATCAGGGTGATCTCATAGCTGTTTCCCACTGCCGCCAGCGCATTTTCACCGATAAATTTTCCGGCCACCAGACTGTCCGCAATATTGTAAAGCTGTTGAAAGATCACGCTGCCAAACAGTGGCAGACAGAACCTCCATAATACCCTCTCCGGTTTTCCCTCCGTCAAATCCTTATTCATAAGCCCATATCCTTCCCTCTCCTGATTTACATCTCTCCAAGACTGTATTATAATACCATTGATACCATACAACAAATATATATTATATATCGGGGATATATCAAAAAATTATGGATATTAACTTTGAATATTATAAGATTTTCTATTATGTGGCAAAATATCAGAATCTCACCAGGGCCGCCGCTGCGCTGGGAAGCAGCCAGCCAAATGTGACCCGGGCCATGAAGCTGCTGGAATCACAGCTGAACTGCAGGCTGTTCCTGCGGGAAGCCCGGGGCATACGCCTGACGGAGGAAGGTGAGACACTCTGTTCCCATGTGGAAATCGCGTACAGGCATCTGCTCCTCGCCCAGGAGGAGATCGGCAGATCGGATTCCCCCCAGCGGGGCACGGCTGTGGTAGGTGCAACGGAGACGGCGCTTCATCTCTTCCTGCTGGATGCGCTTCGGGATTTTAGGCTGGAATACCCTGCCGTAAAAATCCAGATTCACAACCATACAACGCCTGAGATATTGAAATCCCTGGTCAGCGGCAGACTGGATTTTGCGGTGGTCACCGGCCCTCTGGAAACGGATGAAACGTTTTTTCAGGAAAAATTGTTTGATTTTCAGGAAATACTGGCCGGCGGAACCCAGTATCAGGATTTATGCGAAACACCCGCAAACCTGAAAGACCTGAAGAAATACCCCTGGGTGGGACTGGGCCGGGGAACCGCCACCTATGAACTGTACCGGAATTTTTTTATGGAAAATAAGTCGGATATGGAACTTGACATGGAAGTTGCCACATCCGACCTTATGCTGCCCCTGATAGAAGCCAATCTGGGAATCGGTTTTGTCCCCGGACAGCTGGCCATGCCGTTCTTACAGGAAAAGAGGCTGGTGCAAATCCCCCTCAGCTGCCCTGTCCCGCAGCGTTCCATTCAGATGGTCTCGGACAAGGGACGGGGGAAAAGCCCCGCCTCAAATCTGCTCTATGAATTTATTGCCTCTGCCTCCTCCATCCACAGCCGCACACTGGCGTCGGAAGGCATTCTCAGGTCTCCCCTGGGGGATAATGCCACGCTTCCCACCTTGGGCCCATCCGGCAGGCAGGACCGTTTAAACTGCTGCGCGAAAAATCTTCTGTAAAATACTTTCAGCCACTTTAAAATCGTTTCGTCCCCGTACCGTCCGGCAAAGGCCAGCTTTGCCACACGGTACACCTTTGCCGGCGGATAACCGCACCGGAGCATATAATACAGGAAGAAGTCATGAAGCTCATAAGGCCCCACCAGGTCTTCCGTCTTCTGGGAAATCTTCCCGTCCACCGGGGGAAGAAGTTCCGGGCTCACCGGCGTATCCAGCACATCTTCCAGCACTCCGGCCAGTTCCCTGTCCCCGCAGGTATCCCCGTAATATTTTACCAGATGCCGTACCAGCGTCTTGGGCACGCCCCCGTTGACCCCGTACATGGACATATGGTCGCCATTGTAAGTGGCCCAGCCCAGCGCCAGCTCCGACATGTCCCCTGTGCCGATGACAAGCCCGTTGCTCTGGTTTGCCACATCCATGAGCACCTGGGTTCTCTCCCTGGCCTGCCCGTTTTCATATGTCACATCATGTTTTTCCCTGTCCTGGCCGATATCACGGAAATGAACCTCCACCGCCTCCCTGATATCCACCTCTTCCAGAGTGACTCCCAGAGTTTCGGCCAGCCTGCAGGCATTTTCATAGGTTCTGTCCGTGGTACCGAAGCAGGGCATGGTCACTGCCCTGATTCCCTTTCTGGAAAGGCCCAGCAGGTCAAAGGTACGCACCGTGACCAGCAGCGCCAGGGTGGAATCCAGTCCTCCCGACACCCCGATGACAGCCGAGGAGAGGCCCGTATGCTCAAATCTTTTCTTCAGGCCATAGGACTGTATGGACAGGATTTCCTGGCATCTCTCCTCCCTCCCGGCCGCATCCTCCGGCACAAAAGGCAGACGCCCGAAAGTCCTGTCCAGTCTGGTCTCCTCCACTTTCAGCCGGAACGGAATTTTCACATAAGCCTCCCGGGGTTCCCGGCCGAAAGTCCCCATGCGTCTCCTGTCAGAAAGAATTTTCTCCACATCCAGGTCGCCGTATATGGTCTGGCAGGTAAATTTCTTTACCTGAGCCAGCAGAATGCCGTTTTCCGCGATCAGATTATGCCCTCCGAACACCACATCCTGGGTGGATTCCCCTTCTCCTGCGGAGGTGTACACATAGCCGCAGATCAGCCTTGCGCTGGCAGATTTCACCAGCAGTTCCCTGTAAGCATCCTTGCCGATGGTCTCGTTGGAAGCCGAGAGATTCACCAGAACCGTGGCTCCTTTCAGGGCATGGCCGGTTCCCGGAGAATCCGCCACCCACAAATCCTCACACACTTCACATCCTACCGTCAGTCCATGTACGTTTTCACAGCAAAAGAGAATGTTCGTTCCAAAGGGAACCTGCTTTTCCCCGAAAGGAACCAGAAAGGGCTCCCTGTTGCCTGGGGTAAAATGCCGTCCCTCATAAAATTCCCCGTAGGAAGGAATATTGGCCTTGGGTATCAGTCCCAGAACTTCCCCGTCCTGAACCGCCGCCGCCACATTGTAAAGCCTGCCGTCATATTCCATGGGAAGCCCCACAAAGACCAGGGCATCCCTGCCCCTGGTATATTCCGCAATCTCCTGCAGCCGCGCCGAGGCCGCTTTCAGCAGAATCTCCTGCAGAAACAACTCCCCGCAGGTATAGCCCGTGAGACAAAGCTCCGGAAAGACAATGATCTTTGCCCCTGCCGCGCAGGCCTCCTCCAGTTTCCCGCAGATTTCCTTCCGGTTATGGACAGGGTCTGCCACCCTGATTTTCGGCGTCACAGCCGCCACTTTGATAAATCCCTGATTCATGCCGCTCCTTTTCCCGTCCGGCCTTCACCGGGCATCCTGTCCCCGGGCTGACGCCGCACGCTGTCCCATGCTCCGCGCGCGGGTTCCCAGTGCTCCTTCCCATGCCCTTCCGGCAGGCTGCAGTCTGTCATCCCGCCTTGTGGTAAAGCTTCTTTAACTCCTCCACACTGAATTGGTAATGCCGGTTGCAGAACTGACAGTTTACCTCTATTTCCCGGCCTTCCTCTATCATATCCTTCATCTCTTCTTTTCCAAGGCTCACCAGAACCTTCTCGATTCTCTTTCTGTCGCAGTTGCAGGAAAAGGCTGTGGGCATGGTTTCCAGTATCTCCGGCTCCAGCCCCTCCAGAAGCAGCTCCAGCATCCGTTCCGGCGTATTTCCCGCATCCAGCAGGGCCGTGACAGAAGTAATCCGGGCCAGATTCTGCTCCAGCCTGGCCACTGCCGCCTCCTCCGCAAAGGGCATCAGCTGGAGAATAAAGCCTCCCGCCTGCCGCACGGTATTGTCCCTCTCCATAAGGACACCCAGCCCCACCGAGGAAGGCACCTGCTCCGATGTGGCGAAATAATAGGTCAGATCCTCCGCAATTTCACTGGTCTGCAGTAAAGTCTGCCCCACATAGGGTTCTTTTAAACCCATATCCCTGATCACGCGCAGCGTCCCACGGCCCACGGCTCCTGCCACATCCAGCTTTCCCTTCTGGTTTGCCGGAAGTATCACATCCGGCACATTGGCATATCCTTTTACGCTGCCTTTGGAATCGGCTGTCACCAGGATGCCCCCAATGGGACCGTCCCCCTTTACCTGAAGCGTCAGTACATCCTCTTCCCCCTTCAGCATACTTCCCATCATGGCTCCGGCGGCAAGGAGCCGTCCCAGTGCCGCCGTAACCACAGGGCTGGTATCATGGGCCTGCCTTGCCGCCTCCGTCACGCCCTTTGTAGTGCAGGCAAACGCCCGTATCTGCGCCCCTGCCGCCGCGGCGCGTACAATGTAATCCCTCATGCTCTTCCCTCTTTCTTGTCCTGCTCCCTGGCCACAATGTAAATCCGCTGGCTTTTGTCCGTGACAGCCTGCCCCGTGTCCGCGTCCGTGATTTCCAGCACCGCCAGACCGGCCTGCTCCGCCAGCCGTTTCATCTGCTCCGCGGAATACCCTCTCTGCAGATGGGTTTCCGTATATTTTCGGAATGTCTCGTCTTCCTGCCTGACAAACAGCGTCAGGTCATATTCGTTGATGCCCTCCTCCGGGTCGTAAATATTTTCCCAGATAAAACTGCAGTCCTCCCGGTTTTCCGCAATGGTGGCATCCCCGATCACCTCATGATATTTATAATCGGTGTTAAAATCAAAAATAAAAACGCCCCCGGGGAAAAGATAATTGTTCACCAGGGAAAAAACAGCCGCCAGCTCCTCTTCCTCCAGAATATAATTCAGGGAATCACACACACAGTAAACGGTTCCCACCGTGCCGTACAGTTCCAGTTCCCGCATGTCCTGCTGCAGATAAAGGATTTCCGAGCCGCTTTGCTCCTTTTTCTCCATGGCGATGTTCAACATGGCGTCCGACACGTCCACCCCCACCAGGTCATACCCCTTCTGATACATCATCTCTGTCAGGGTTCCCGTGCCGCAGCCCAGGTCCACCACCAGGTTCCGCTCGGCATCCAGCAGCCCTTCCGCATCACGTTCCGGTTTTGACACCCCGTATTTTCGTATCAGGGCATCCAGTCTCTCCCCCCACTCCGTGTACGGAATATTGTCCATAAACTTGTCGTAAACCCGCGCAAAATCCCGATAAGCTTCCATCTCGGCTGCCTCCGTATCCCATTCCCGGCAGGTTTCCCGCCGGGGCATTCCTTCCATTCGCCCTTTTTCCTGCCGAAAGCCGGATTCCCGGGCGTGTCTGCCGCCCTCTTTCTTCCCCGGACCGGCGTGTCTGCGTCAGCGTCCCTGCGCCTGTCCGGTCATCACCGTCACCGCATCCAGGGCCTCCCCGTGCCAGCAATGTCCGCCTTCACGGATATCATGCCGCAGAAAATCTTCTTTTCCGTACAGACCATATGCTTTCCGGATCACTTCCAGCTGTTCATACACATTCTCCAGTCCCCTGGGGCCGTTGAGATGGTCGTCCCGGCAGGACTGGACCAGAAGCGGCCTGGGTGCGATCAGGGAGGCGATATCCCCCATGTCAAAATGCTCCCACAGATGCGGCACATAATTGCAGCTGCAGTTGCCGTTTAAGATCAGAAGGGAATCCTTGTAACCGTACAGATATCCGCTGATCACCGCCTGCCGGATTCTGTCATCCAGGGCCGCCGCCCACAGCGTCTGCATGCCGCCGCCGGAAAAACCCAGACAGCCCAGCGTCTCCAGCCGCCATTCTCCCCTCTCCTCAATATAATCCACAAGGCGCATCACGTCATGGGTGCACATTCCCGCCACAGTCAGCCCCAGTGGCTCCGCCATATGCGCCAGCTGGTAACAGCTGCCTGACAAAAAGGCCTCTTCCGTGTCCTTCTGCAAATCCTCTTCCCTGCGCTCGCCGAAGCCCCGGCAGTCCGGGCACAACGCCACGTATCCCCTTCTGGCAAGCTGCATTCCGTAATCATAGTGAAAACGTTCTATGGCCTCCCGCACCACGGGAATCTCCGTGCAGCCCGCCACACTGTACTTTCCGGCTCCCATATGGCCCGGCAGGGCGATAAAACAGTCCTGCTTTTCTTCCTGTTTTTTCTCCGGTATCAGAATATACACCGGCATATAGACTTCCGGCTCCACCTGCAGCAGCACCTTCTCCCGCAGAATTCCTTCCGCAGCCTCCACCCGCTCCAGCACTTTGGGCTCCAGAGGACATTTCTCCATGTTCTCCAGGCCCAGCAGTTTCCCAAGAGTCTTCCTGGCCTGCTTTCCCCACTGCTCAAATTCCTCCGCCGACGCCCCGGTAAACGCATCCTTCCGCGCCAGACGGTCATACTTTGCCAGCATCCCCTTCCGGCTGCCGTAATATTGCCCCGGCCTGATCACTCTTTCCATGCCTGCTCTCCTTATTTCACACTTTGTACACCCATACCCATGAAACTTATTTTCCATGAAAATCATACCATATCCGGCCCGGGACTGCAATGGCTGATTCTCGCAGTCCCACGTCCCCGTCATCTCTATGCGGATCCGGACAGCCGCAAAAAGGGACTGATATCAGTCCCATATCAGCCCCTTTACACCTTACTCTGTCTTATTGTGATACTTTGGTAGCCAGGAAATCCGTCATCATCTGATTGGTCTCCTGCAGACCGTTAGCCTCCAGTTCGGCTATCATGGCATCCCAGTTTGCGTCAAAGGAAGACTCCGGCTCCGTGACACATTTTACCAGGCTGGGGAACGCGATCTCATCCAGGATGCTCACATTGTTGCTCAGTTCCTGGGGAATCGCATAAGCCCACAGCGGGGAATACGGCGGCGTCTCAAACTCGCCGGGCTGAGGGAAGATATCAGTCAGCATCTCCACGCCCCATGCTTCACAGGCGGCCTTCTGTTCCTCATTGTACTCCGCGATAACCGACTGTTTGCTGGTGGGCGTCATATAATCGCCATTGTCGTCCAGGACACCGTCACCGTAAATAGGGAATCCCACATAGTTTCCGATTCCGGTATTCTTGCCATAGTCGGGATCGCTCTGGGCCTTGGCAATCTCTTCCGGTGTGCGGTAACGCTTTCCATTGTCATCCAGGAAATAATGCTCGCCCTCAATACCCCATCTGTAGAGCACCGCTCCCTCATCGGAACACAGATAATCCAGGAACTGGATTGCACGTACCGGGTCCTCGCAGCTCTTGGTGATGGCAAGTCCGTATCCTACCTGCAGACCCTGATACATCAATGTGGGAGCTTTCTTGCCGGCGTCCATAACTACGGGAAGTGCACAATAGGTCTTGTCAAGCTTGCCCTCTGCCCTCAGTGTTGCCTCTGCCTGGCCGTAATGCCAGTTGGCATCCGTGATGGCAACCACGCGGCCGCTGGCCAGCTTTGCAATATAATCGTCATCTGTCTGGGTAGCAAAGTTGGGATCCAGAATGCCCTCATCATACATGCGGCTCAGCCATCTGAAATATTCCTTTTCGTCATTGCTGGTGTGCTTGTAAGTACAATTGTAATTCTCATCGATCAGCCACTGTCCGTTGTCCGGCGCCGCATCCGCAATGAATCCTGCGGGGTTTCCCAGCGTGATCATCCAGTGCCAGTCGGAAGCGCTCATGGAGATACCTATGGTATCCAGGCCATCGTCCGTTTTCGGATGTGCTTCCAGATAACTCTTGATCATGGCCTCATATTCTTCCAGGGTCTTCGGATACTTGTAATCATTTTCTTTTAACACCGCATACTGAATCTGGCAGGTTCCGCCGGTGCTGAATATCTGACCCCTGACACCTGCGTAGGACAGCTGGTAAATGCCTTCGTCCCCTGAGCCCCATTTAAGCTTATCAAACTCATCACCGTACATTTTCTTGATGTTGGGACCATACTGTTCAATCAGGTCTGTCATATCAATCAGTGCCCCTGCCTCATACAGGTTCGTCACGGCCGCCTTGGAATAAATCATATCCGGATATTCGTCATTGGCGATCATCAGGGCCACGTCCTCGCTGGCGTCTCCGGTGCTGGATACCGGATAAGTGATCTCCAGGGTCACGCCGGTAGCCTCCGTGAGGGCGGCGCCTACCGCTGTCTCACTCCAGTTGCCGTTCTTGCCGTCAGCATTGTAGTACTCAAACGTGATGGGTGTCAGGTCTTTTTCTCCACCGTCTGCCTGTTCTCCGCCTGCATCACTTTCATCCCCGCCGGCGCTGTCCTCCTGGCCGGCCTCGCTGTCTGCCTGGGAATTGCCATTCCCTGACGTCTCCTCCGCATCACCGCAGCCGGTGAGCATGCCCGTCAGCATTGCGCCCGCCATCAGCAGAGCCAGAATCTTTTTCATCTTCATACTTTTAAATCCTCCTTTATTGAAATGTGATTATAAAATCCGTTCTGCTTCCCGGAACTTTGGAATCAGTCCTTCACGGAGCCCACTGTCATGCCTCCCACAAAATACTTCTGGACAAAGGGATACACCACGATTATGGGAACCGTTGCAACCACCGTCACCGCCATGCGGATGGCCATGGGCGTCACGGCCTGGGTGGCATTGGTGGTAGTATGGGTATCCAGCTGCATGGTAGCCTGGGACATGATTTCATACAGTTTATACTGCAGCGTGGGAAGCTTTTTTGCATACAGATAGGTGTCCATAAAGGAGTTCCACTGTCCCACCGCATAATACAAGGCAATGGTAGCCAGAACCGGCGTACACAGCGGCATCACCACCCTGTACCAGATCTGGAAGTCGTTGGCGCCGTCCAGCTGTGCCGCCTCCTGCAGGGCAGACGGCAGACCGTCTATAAAGGAACGGACCAGAATCATATTATAGACCCAGATCAGACCCGGGATAATGTACACCAGGAAGTTGTTGCCCAGGTGCAGGGTGCGGACAATCAGCAGGTACTCGGGAATCATGCCGCCGCCCACATACATGGTGACCACAAACAGCAGGGTAAAGAATTTGTGGAACACAAAATCCCTGCGGCTCAAAGTGTAGGCCAGCATGGAGGTACAGATCACACCCACCACCGTACCGGTGACAGTCTTTGCTATGGACAGGAACAAGGGCTGCAGGATTCCGCCCTCCTCAAACACATATTTATAGTTTGCCAGGGTAAATTTCCGCGGAAAGATAAAGTTAATGTTCTTTAAAGTGTCCGTGGCATCGTTCAGTGAAATTGCCAGCACATTCAGAAACGGATACAGCGTAATCACCAGGATGATGACAAACATCGCCACCAGAAAATAGTCAAACCAGGTTTTATGTAAGTTTTTCATCTCTCCACCTCGCTTTATATCAACTTGTCTTCGCCCACCAGGCTGGCAATTTTATTGGCGATCAGAAGAAGCGTCACGCCCACCGCCGACTGGAACACACCCAGGGCCGTACCAAGTCCGTAATCGCTGCTCTTAATACCTCTCATATAAGAGAACCAGGAAAGTACCATGGTGTGATCCTGCACCAGCGCATTGCTCAGAAGCATCTGCCGCTCCATGCCTACGTTCAGCGCACCGCCGATACTCATGATCAGGAGGACAATGATGGTGGGCCGGATACCCGGCAGTGTGATATGCCAGACTTTCTGGAAACGGTTCGCCCCGTCTATCTGGGCCGCCTCATACAGTCCCGGGTCAATGCCTGCCATGGAAGATAAGTATATGATGGCGCTCCATCCCATCTCTTTCCAGCACTCTATGACCACAATAACCAGCCAGATCAGGGGAGAGTTGGTACTCATCAGATGCAGGTTCGTCCCTACCAGGGAGTCCACGACTCCGCCATCGTTAAAAATGTTTTTTGCAATACTTGCTATGATAACCCATGACACAAAGTGGGGCAGATAGGAAATGGTCTGGGTAATTTTCTTGAATCGCAAGAATACTAGTTCATTCAGCAGCACCGCAAACGCGATGGCCACCAAAGTGCCGATGGCAATCTGGAGAATGCTGATTCCCAATGTATTGATCATGGTCTGTTGGAATAATCTGTCCTCGAATGCTTTGATAAAGTTCTGAAAGCCCGCAAACGGCCGCTCCCAGATAGGCAGGGCGAAGGTAGCCGGCTTCACCTCCTGAAATGCCATGGTCCATCCCCACAGCGGGATATACTTGAAAATAATAAGCCAGATCACAAACGGAAGAGACATCATCAGCAGATATCTCTGCTTCCACAACAGACCCGGACTGATCTGCTGCTTTTTCTTGGTTTCTTTTGGGCCTTTGCCAGCCATACCATTACCTCCTCATTTTCTTTTTGCACTTTTTTCGTGCGTATAAGTCATTATATCAGCAACTCAAACGTTTTACAGTTGTTTTACTTAACTATTTTGGCTGTCATTTTTTAACCTAAAATATGCTTTGGCTGACATTGTGTATTTTCCATCTTTCTCTTTATTACCGCTGTTTGATATAATAGTAAAATACTAAATCGAAAGAGGAATGGCACCCAATGGACCACGAGTATGTTTATGAATATCTCCGCATGGAATCCCCCAGGGAAAAATATCTGCATACACACCTCAGGCATAATGCCCCCCCGGGCAACTCCACGGATCTTTTTACCCTTCTCACCAAACTGCCCGTAGATTACGACTCCCGCCATGTGCCGCTGCTCACCTGGAACCATGCCCTGACCGTCATGCGGGATACATACGGCACAGTCCCGGGAATGGAGCATAATATCATTCTGTTAAAACAGCCCCGGATGGAAATCCCGGAGCATTCCCATACCTATTTTGAACTGATCTATACCTTGTCCGGCAGCAGTGTCCACCTGATCAACCAGAATCCGGAAACCTTTTCCGAAGGGGATTTCTGCATCCTTCCCCCTGCCGCCAGACATCAGCAGAACTGCTGCCCGGAAGGGCTTGCCGTCAAAATACTGGTGCGTCCGTCGGCTTTCACGGATATCTGTACCGGGCTGCTGAAGTGCCAGGATCTGCTGAGCCACTTTCTCCTGGACAGCATCTACAATGAAAACAGCGAACAGTATCTTCTCTTCCGCACCGGGCAGAACAATGAGATTCGCGTTTTGGTCTTCGATATGTTTCAGGAAATGTTTACCGCCGATGTCTATACGGACCGCATTATCACGGGGATGCTGATGACCCTGCTGGTAAAGTTATCCAGGAACTGGCAGGCCGCCGTGGAATCGGCCATGATAAAAAATATGGACCATGAAATCCTGACCTTTCTCCAGGAAAACTATTCCACCATCACTTTGGAAGAACTGGCCAGACACCTGCACTATACGGTTCCCTACTGCTCCAGATACATCAAAAAACTCTTTGGCTGTACTTTTTCCCAGCTGCTGCACCAGATCCGCTTTCAGAAGGCAGATCTGTTCCTGAAAAATTCCAGTCTGACCATAAACCAGATCAGCAAGATGCTGGGATATGAAAATCCGGAAAATTTTATGCGGGCTTTCAAAAAGATTCATCAGATGACCCCTTCCCAGTACAGGGAACTTTATCATGAAAAATAGAAAATTCCATATGCGCCCCTGCCCATAGTAAAACGCCCGTGCAGCCTCACCGCCGCACGAGCGTTTATTTTTCAGAACATATTTCCTATGCCTCCGCGGAAGCCTTCATAGCCCGGAACTTCTCTTCCAGGGATTCCGCCAGCACCAGGCGGGCCTCCCTGATTTCCATGCCTCCCTGGCCGAAGAAAAACTTCAGGAATGTGGTGTTGTGGAAAGAAGGATTCAGCCTGATTTCCTCACATCTCCACTCCCTGTCCTCTCCCGTAAGGGAAATGGTCTTCAGAATCTGCTTGTCCTGGGACAATGTGAGGGGTACCTGGGCCAGGCTCCCCTGCCCTGTCACTCTGCAGGTCAGGGAAAGCTGATAGAAACCACGCTCCTTCACATTCAGTTCAAAGGTGATGCAGCTTCCCTTTTCCGTGGGAATCCGCCCTACCGGAAGACAGCACCCTGTATCCCCCACCGAAATCCGCTCCAGTTCCCCGAAGGATTCCTGCTCCTGGGCGGCAACGGCAGCCAGCTGTCTGTCCAGCTCGCTTTCCCTGCCCTCCAGCCGCTGATAGGCAGGCGTCCGCAGCAGATACCGGCAAATGTTCGCCGCGCTGCGCAGATACTCGGCCCTGGTGACGGTTTCCTTCTCCAGGCTCTCCATGGAATTGTCATTCTGGGAGTTTGCGGCGGCATCTGCCGTCACCATGAACAGGTCATTCTGGGCCCGCACCATGGCTGCCACATTTTCCACTTTGCCGGTACTTCCCTCGTCATTGGCCCTGGCCCACCAGTCTGTCATCACAATGCCATCATACTTCCACTGTCCCCGCAGAATGGTGGTCAGCATATCGTAATTGCCCGCGGACCAGAATCCGTTTACAGGATTGTAAGAGGTCATAATGGAGTAGGCCCCGCCCTCCTTCACCGCAATTTCAAAACATTTCAGATACAGTTCCCGCAATGCCCGTTCCGACACGGCCGCATCCACGGCATTGCGGCAGAATTCCTGGCTGTTGCAGGCAAAATGCTTCACGGTGCCCGTGACCTGGTAACGCCCCATGGCCCGAAGCTGTGCCGCCGCCATTTTCCCGGTCACAAGGGGATCCTCGCTGAAATACTCGAAGTTCCGGCCGTTCAGGGGATTCCTGTGCAGATTGATGCCCGGTCCCAGCAGGGTGTCCACCTGATTGACACGCAGCTCCAGTCCTTCCCACTCAAAAAGCTCTTCCGACAAAGCTTCGTTGAAAGTGGCGGCAAGACATGCGCCGTTGGGCATGGCAAATGCGATACTGCCGCAGTCCATACGGATGCCGCTGGGGCCGTCCGCACAGCAGGCCACCGGAATCCCATAGTCTGCCAGCCTCCCGGTGACGCCGCCGAAAGCGCCTGCCGTTCCCGGCGTCACCTTGGGAGAACACATCCCCTCTCCCCGGACCATACAGCATAAGTCCTCGTCCGTAAGCTGCGCCAGGAACTCCTCCATGGTCACCTTTCCCGACTCCACATCATGAAGCTTGTAGCCCCGGTCCCCGGTGCAGATGGTCTTCTTCCCGCCTTCTGCACCTTCCCCGGCCGCCCCGCACTCCGGCAGACGGGCATTTCTCCGCTCTCCGGGATCCTGGCTGCGCAGGGGCACGGCCTCATAGCCTATCCGGAAACTGCCGTCTTCGCAGGCCAGGGGTTTCATCCTGTCAAATGCCGTCACCGGCGCGCAGGCCTCCTCCAGCCGTTCCACCACCCTGGTTTCCTCCAGTGCCATACTGCCCGCAAAAGAAGCGCTCCTCACATCCGTTCCCACATAGAAACGATACTCTCCCGCTTCCAGCACCCAGCAGGACTTATATCCCGCAGCGCCGCTGTCGTCATAGGAAGCCAGGGTATGCCGTGGCACTTCCATCTCCAGAACCGCACATTCACCCGGTGCAAGCACTTCTGTCTTGGCAAAACCGCACAGGCTCCTGGCCGGCTTTCCCAGCGCGCCCTGGGGCGCCTGGCAATAAACCTGCACCACTTCCTTTCCCGGAACGGCTCCCGTATTGGTAACTTTCACCCGGAAGGCGGCCATGGTTTCCGTTTCCGCCCCTTCTGCCACTGCCTCCCCCGCCATCTCCGCTTCCAGGGCAAAGGTGGTATAGGAAAGCCCGAAGCCAAAAGGATAGAGCACCTTATCCCTGGCAAAAGTCTCGAAATACCGGTATCCTACATAGATGTCCTCCTGGTAAAAATTCCGCTTCTTATCCCCGTAATTGCGGGTGGAAGGATAGTCTTCAATATCCCAGGCGATGGTGTCCGTGAGTTTTCCGGAAGGACACACCCTGCCGGAAAGCACATCCAGCACACCGTTTCCGCCCTCCTGGCCGCCCTGCCACACATACAGAACCGCTGACGGCTCATAGCGCTTTACCCACTTCATGTCGATAATATTTCCCACATTCAGCAGCACCACCGTGCGCACAAAAGCGCCGCAAACCAGCCGCAGCATTTCCTCCTCGTCTTTGGTGAGCAGAAAACTCCCCTCCTGGGCCTTGTTATCCTGATCCTCCCCGGCTGTCCTGGCCAGAACAATGACAGCCGTGTCAGATTCTTTCCCGGCCTCGGCAACCACTTCCTCCGTCAGCGGCATCTCTTTCTGAAACCAGGGTTCCCCGGCCCAGCCTGCCCCCGCATCAAACGGATTGTCCTTCAGCCACTCCTCATACACTGCCTTCAGCTTTTGGTTCAGCACAAAACTGCTGTTCTCCAGAGCCTCCCTGATACCGGTCACATAACTGGTGTTCACCATGCCGCCGGAACCAGTGCCGCTCTTATAATAATGGAACTGTCCCCTGCCGAACAAGGCGATTTTTTCTTTTTCCCCCAAAGGCAGCACCGCTCCTTCATTGCGCAGCATAACCACGCCCTCTGCCGCCACTGCCCTGGCCGTCCTGGCATACTGCTCCCTGTCGAAAATCCTGTTCCCCATCCTTTTCTCCTTTCTGCTGCTTTTTCCGGCATAAAATCCCTTCATGCCCTGCGCCTGCCGGCCTTTTTTCATTTCACGCAGACCGTGGCAAGCCCGTCCTTTTCAAAGGAAAGAATAATGTTCCTGCCCCGGTTCACCGCTTCCGCCCCATGGACCTCCGCTATGGTTCCCGCATTGATCAGTTCCACCCTGCAGGGCTTCTCCCCGGTCACATCCACCTGATATTCCCTGTCCCTGCGCGCTATCTGCACCAGGGTATCCTGATTTGCTTTTCCGTCATAGACCACTGTCCCCGCTTCGCTCCCATCTGAAAGTGCATATACCCGGAAAGTCACGTCTTTCGCGTAATCATAGACCGGTCCCTGGCAACATGCACCCACGGCCACCACGGAATGATCCCTCACATAAAGGGGAATGTCAAGATAGTCCTGTTTCTCCCTGTACCATCTGCCGCCTTCCCTGGCCTCTCCGGTAAGGAAATGGGTCCACTCTCCCCCGGGCAGATAATATTCCGCCATCCCCTCCTGGTTCATCACCGGCGCCACCAGCAGGGAATCTCCCAGCATATACTGCCCCGCCAGATATGCACAGTTTCTGTCATCCGGAAATTCCAGGGCCATGCTCCGCATCATGGGCACCCCCGTCCGGGAAGTCTCTATGGCATTCCGGTACAGATAAGGCATCAGCAACGCCTTCAGCCCGGTGAAAAAGCGGACCACGTCCACACTTTCTTCATCGTAAAGCCAGGGCACCCTGTAGGAAGAGGAACCATGCAGTCTGGAATGGGTGGAAAGCAGCCCGAAGGCACACCATCTTTTATATACATCCGGCGTGGATTTGCTCTCAAAGCCGCCGATATCATGACTCCAGAATCCGAATCCGGAACTGGTCAGGGACAGGCCTCCCCGGAGACTCTGCTCCATGGACTCGTAATCCGACCAGCAGTCCCCGCCCCAGTGCACCGGGAACTTCTGTCCTCCTGCCGTGGCGGAACGGGCAAACAGCACTGCCTCCCCCTTTCCCCGCTTCCTCTCCAGAAGCTCAAACACCGCCTGATTGTAAAGATAGGGATAAAAATTATGCATTTTCATGGGGTCCGCCCCATTATGCCAGACCACCTCCGTGGGGATTCTCTCCCCGAAATCCGTTTTAAAGCAGTCCACGCCCATATCCAGCAGCTTCTCCAGCCCCCGCTGGTACCATTTGACCGCCTCCGGGTTGGTAAAGTCCACAATCGCCATTCCGGACTGCCACATATCCCACTGCCACACATCACCGTTGGGCCGTTTCAGGAAATAGCCTTCCCGCACCCCTTCCTCAAAAAGCGCCGACTCCTGGCCTATATAGGGATTGATCCACACACAGACTTTGATGCCCTTTGCCCTGATCCTGGCAAGCATCCCTTCCGGATCCGGAAATACCGCCTCGTCCCAGATGAAATCCGTCCAGTGAAATTCCTTCATCCAGCAGCAGTCAAAATGAAATACCGACAGTGGAATTCCCCGTTCCAGCATGCCGTCGATAAAACCCATCACCGTCTCCTCGTCATAATCCGTGGTAAAGGAAGTGGACAGCCACAGTCCGAAGGTCCACGGCGCCGGCAGGGCGGGTTTGCCCGTGAGATCCGTATACCGTTCCAGAACTGCCTTTCCGTCCGGCCCGGCCATGACAAAATAATCCAGGCATTCTCCCTCCACGGAAAACGCAACCTTATTCACCTGCTCCGTCCCCACCTCAAATTCCACCCGCTGGGGATGGTTCACAAAGACCCCGTAACCTCTGCTGGACAAGTAAAAAGGAATATTCTTATAAGACTGCTCCGTGCTGGTACCGCCGTCCTCATTCCAGACCGACACGGACTGACCGTTTTTTACAAAGGCCCCGAACCGCTCGCCCAGACCGTAAATCTGTTCGTTCACCGACAGTCCAAGCTGCTGGCGCATATAAGCCCCCGCGCCCCTGTCATAAGCCATGCCCTTCCAGTTTTCCTTTATAAAGGCCAGATCCCTGGGAACACTCCTGGTCAGAAGCTTTCCGTCCCGCTGGTAGCGCATGTCAAAGGGCTGCCTGCCAATCACCAGGCTCAGGTGCCCGCTCCTGACGGTTATGGCAGCCTCCGTCTCCTCCACTTCCAGGGGACTTTTTTGGTCCGCCGTCACCGGAGTCAGTTCAAATTCCGGCCCCCTCTTTACGGCTCCCCTGTGATGCCAGGTCTGCACCCGGATCACTTCCGGCAGGGGCGCCGTAATCCGCAACGTCAGATTGATGCCGTCTATGGTATTGCCCCGGCCGTTCACCACGGCCGTGGGGGCACAGATCACCACTTCCTCCCCGGTGATTTTACAGTCGTATATCTGCTGGGGAGAAAAACTTGCAAATCCCTCTTTTAACAGCCAACATCCGTTTTGAAATTTCATCCCGTACCTCCATCCTGCTTCTATGCTAAAGCATTGTTCCTGCCCTTACGCATTCAGGCAAAAAGGAATGGCCCTGACAGCAGCCACTCCTTATTGCGATTCGGGAAACACGGACACTGTCCTTGTCCGCTTCCTCATAATATCCCATCAGAGCACCTGATAAGCCGCCGCATCCTCATAAACGGAACTTCGTGCAATGATATTCAGCATTCTCCCGGCACAGGCCTGCAGATCCCCCATGGTAATGGGACAGCTCACCTCTCCCGCTGCCGCACCCACGGAACGGATAATCTCATCCACGTCCGCCTGGCTGCCTGGCATGGTCAGATCATTGCCTGCCCGGACACAGCCTGCCGCATTGGAACAGCCGTACTTGAATTTTTGTCCGGGGTTCATCTCAATGCTCCCCGTAGTGCCCCAGTCTGTCATGATGATTCCCCCGAAGCCCCATTCCTCTCTGGCAATGGCAGTCAGCAGGTCATAGCTGTTGGCCGTGTGGGTACCGTTGATCAGGTTGTAGGAGGTCATGATGGACATGGGCTGGGCAGTTTTCACCGCTATCTCAAAACATTTCAGATAAATCTCCCGGATGGCCCTCTCCCCGATGTGGGCGTTTACATGCATCCGGTTGTCCTCCTGATTGTTGAAGGCAAAATGCTTGATGGTAGTGCCCACGCCCCGGTGCTTCTGCACTCCCAGGGTGTCTGCCGCGGCGCAGCTTCCCGCAATCAGCGGATCTTCGGAATAATACTCAAAATTTCGTCCGCACAGAGGATTTCTGTGAATGTTCATCCCCGGTGCAAGCCACAGGGTCACACCCAGTTCTTCCATCTCCCCGCCTACGATATCCCCTGCCTCCGCAACGGTTTCCATATCCCAGGTCTGGGCCAGCAGGGTGGCGATGGGGATTGCGGTACAGTACTGGTAGTATGTCACCGCATCCTCCGGAATCACGGGTTTTTTGTTTCCTCCCGCAAGCATTCCCAGTTCCGCCAGGGAAGAATCTTCGCTGCCGGGAATCAGGTTTCCATCCCTGTCTGCCGAAAAATGTCTGGAAAGCCGCAGCCCTGCGGGGCCGTCTGCCAGAATCATGTTCCGGATATTGCGGTCCTCTATCATTCTGGAGGTAGTGTCCCCCGCCGCGCCGGGGCAGGCTGCCGAAGCCGCACCGATGACGGAGTTGCCGCCCATGCCGCCTCTGGCGGTTCCCACACAGAGTTCTGCCATCTCCTCCACCGTCAGCTGTGCCGTCAATGCCTCCAGGGAAGCCCTGCCCGAGCGCACGTCATCCATGGTGATCTTCTCTCCCGGGGCAGGAGGCAGCTGGGGATTTTCCTTCCGGTACACGGCTTCCCTGCAGGAAATCGTACCTGCGTCGATGGTAATCCTGGGAGCCGCTTTTCTCTGTTCCTGCTCCCCTTCATAGCTGTAGGAAATCCGCCCTTTGACGGACAGCTCTTTCATGTCACAGTCCAGGACAAGGCGGTTGGAAAGCTTCTCCGTCACCGCGTCCCCATCCAGCACAAGGACTGCTTCCACGGATGTATTCCGGGAGCTGTTTCCCACGCGGATACAGTACTCTCCTTTTTCCAGAATCCAGGAAGCCTGCTCCTGGTCATAGGAAGCCATGCGCGTAGTGGGAAATGAAATTTCCAGACACTGGGATTCTCCCGGTGCCAGTTCCCCGGTCTTCCCGAAAGCCGCCAGTTCCTGATAAGGTTTTTCCAGTTTCCCCCAGGGTGCGGAATAGTATACCTGTACCACTTCTTTTCCCGCATACCGGTCTCCTGTGTTGGTGACCCTCACCTTCAGGGATACCTTTTCCCCATCTGCCTCCACGCGCTCCGTCTCCATCCGGAAAGTGGTGTAGGACAGGCCAAAGCCGAAAGGATAGGCCGGCGTGATATTAAAACTGTCGAAATACCGGTAACCCACATAGATGCCTTCCTCATAGTGCTCATCATCCACATCACCGTTCATATGGCTGAAACTGGCTGCCCCGGGATAATCCTCATAGCGTTCTGCCCAGGTGGTGGTAAGTTTGCCGCCGGGAGTCACCTGTCCGGTCAGCACATCCGCCAGGGCATACCCGCCGATATTGCCCGCCTGGCTCATCAGCAGTATGGCATCCGCTCCCGATTCCCGTCGCAGAAATCCGGTATCCACCACACTGCCCACATTCAGGATGATAATGACTTTCCGGAAATGCTTTCTGAGTATCCGTATGTTTTCTTCCTCTTCCGGGAACAGTCCGTACTCTCCGGCCACCGGCCTTCTGTCCTTCCCTTCTCCGGAATTCCGGGCCACTATGAACAGCGCCGTATCCGTATCGGCTTTCCGGCAGTCCTCCTCCGTCACCGGGGGCACCGCAGGCTCTTTGAAAGGGTGGTCAAAAAGATACAGGATGGGCATGACGCCGCTGCCTTCCACCGCTGCCCTCATCTCTTCCCCGTAGGCAGCCCTGGCTTCCTCCACCGCCTTGTCGTAACGGTCCAGCCAGTCCCCGGTGGTCACCTGAAAACCGGCTTCCTCCAGTCCCTGCTCCACGTTCACTACAAACCTGCTGTTCACGTCCCCGGAGCCTGTGCCTCCCTTTACGGTCTTCCTTCCGCCATTGCCGAACAGGGCAATTTTTCCGCCCCCGGCCAGGGGCAGTGCGCCGTTGTTGGACAACAGCACCATGCCCTGGGAGGCAATTTTTCTTGCCCGTTCCATATTCCGTTTTTCCCGCCCGCTGATTTCCGGGCTTGTGGATGCAAAAAATTTTGCCATAAATATAACCATACCTTTCCGTGTCATCTTATTATCTTTTTTCCGTTTTCAGTGCTGCACGTCCTTCATCCGCTTCTCCATGTTTCTGGCGTACACGGGTCCCATACATTTTCCAAGCACCGGAATCAATTCATGGTCAAAGTTCTCCCGCACCCGGCTGTCTTTTCCGATAACCAGAGTGTACTCTTTCTCCGGCGTGCAGGCGGGCCAGCAGGGCATTTCCGGATTCTCCGGATTCCCGTTCCTGGCAAATGCCATGACGGAATCGAAAATCAGTTTCTCCACCTTTTCGGTGACGCCTTCCTCCTGGGTGTAAGGCGCAAGCTCCGTATTGTGGAAGAAATACGGGATATCCGCACAATGCCAGGGAGTGCGCCCGCCGTCAAAGTTCATGTCCAGATTGAAAAGATAAGACCATGTGCCGCCGCTGCAGCTGCTCCTGGCCCTGATATAGTCGATTTCGGGTGTCCGGAAAATGAAGTCCATGGTCATGATGTCCACCGGATTCCTTTCCGGATATGCCTTTTGGAACAGCCGGATCAGTTCCCCGGCCTCTTCCGTCCCCACTTCTTCCTCCACGAAGGCTGCGCCTGCCTCCGGTGTCATCTCCCGGCGTTTATAGGGTGTGGGAGCGAAGGAGCCGAATTCCCCGAACACACTGCCCACCATCAGGGGCACATGCTCCGTCTCCTTCCGGAATCCGTTGGCCACAGGCTCGCCCAGGTAAAATGCGTTGGGATGAGGAGAGCCGCCCACATATTCCCCTGCTTTTTCCAGGGCTGGCTTCACCTTGTTGTAGGCCGCCGCCAGGGCGTCGTAGGGCACCGTCTCCAGCGCCTTCACATCCTCCGCCTTCAGCTCTTCCATCAATGCCCGGACCAGTTTCTCGCCGTTTCCCCCGGCGTCTGCCAGCGCGCCTCCGATGACGCCGCTCATGTTGATGCCCTTGGCATACAGACCGTCTGCCGCCGGTGTCTGCAGCAGGGTGGTCACCTTGGCCCCGCCGCCGGACTGCCCGAATATGATCACATTCTCCGGATCTCCGCCGAAGCTTTCGATGTTGTCATGAATCCATTTCAGCGCCGCCACCAGATCGTCGGTTCCCGCGTTTCCGGAGTTGGCATATTCCTCTCCAAAGGGAGACAGGTCACAATAACCCAGAATATTCAGCCTGTGGTTCACGGACACTACCACCACCTGGCCCAGTTTACACATGTTCTCGCCCTCATAGGCAATCTGCTCGATGGAGGAGCCTGCGAAAAAACCGCCCCCGTGAAGCCACACCATCACCGGGCGCTTTTCCCCGTCCAGACCCGGACTCCAGATGTTCAGGTTCAGACAGTCCTCGTCCATGACCCAGAACCGATGGGGCACCATCAGCTCGCCTCCGGGTTTGGGCAGATCCAGAAGGGGACATACACAGCCGTAGCTGACAGCCTGGAACACGCCCTCCCAGGGTTCCACCGGTTCCGGCGCATGGAATCTTCTGGCTTTTGCATAGGGGATGCCCTTGAAAATATACATGTCGTCGTAAAAGTACCCTCTCACTTTTCCTTTTCCGGTCTCCACCACAGCTGTCTGCTCATCATAGATAAATTTTTTCTCCATACTTACCGCCTCCGTTTTGTTATATTTGATATATTGTTATTTCCCGGATTTCTTTCCCGGTTTTTGGTTACTGTTTTGTCTGCAGGCACCTTTCCTCCCGGCAGCATGCCGCCTCTTTATATCACCTTTACGGCTTCCAGGGCCTTGTATTCTTCTTCTGTCTTGCCCAGAAAATCCAGAAGGATTTTCCTGTTATCCTCCCCCAGCACGGGGGAGGGCTTCCTGGTCACATTGGGCCTGGTACCCATCAGTTTTACCGGATTCCCGTTCAGCACAATCTTTCCCATCACCGGGTGGGTGGTCTCTACCAGCATCTCCCTGTCCACTGCGATATGGGCATCCTGGAAAATATTTTTCAGGTCATAGATGGGCCCTGCGGGAATCCCTTCTTTCAGCAGAATGTCCGTCACTTCCATCACGGATTTCCCCCGGGTCCACTCTTCGAAGTATTCCTTTAAAACCAGATTATTCTCCACTCGCAGGGGTACCGTCAGGAATCTTTCATCCTCCGCCAGTTCCGGCCTGCCAAGGATATTTCTGCAGAAATGCTCATACAGTTTCTGATTCCCGCAGCCGATTACCACATAGCCGTCCTTCGCCCGGTAGGTATCGTAGGGGGCGATGGCCTCATAGGAATTTCCCCGGCGCCCGGGCACCCGGCCTGACACGGAATAACGCTGTACGGCCTGCTCCAGGCTGGCCACCACACAGTCTGTCAGGGCCACGTCCACTCTCTGCCCTTCCCCGGTAATGCTCCTTGCGTTCACGGCAGCCAGGACACCTATGGTCAGATTCAGTCCCCCCAGAATATCCCCCATGGCATTGCCGGAACGGGTGGGGGGATCCCCTTTCTGCCCCGTGATGCTCATCAGTCCGCCCATGGCCTGGGCAATGATGTCGTATCCCGGTCTGTCATGGTAACGCCCGTAACTGCCAAAACCGCTGACGGCCCCGTAAATCAGCCGCGGATTTACTTTTTTCAGTTCCTCATAGCCAAGACCCAGCCGGTCCATGACGCCGGGACGGAAATTCTCGATCAGAATGTCTGCCTTTTCCGCCAGTTCCCGGAGGATTTCTTTTCCCGCTTCCTGTTTCATGTCCAGAGTCATTCCATATTTATTTCGGTTCAGATTGGAATAGTACAGGCTCTCCCCGTTCAGATGGGGAGCGTAGGCCCTGGCGTCGTCACCTTTTCCCGGCATCTCTATCTTGATGACCGTGGCGCCCAGATCCGCCAGCATGGCCCCGCAGAAGGGACCGGCAATCACACGGCACAAGTCAAGCACCACCAGATTTTCCAAAGCCGCATGTTCCGCCATTTTCAGCACTCTCCTTCTGCCACTTCAATCTTCATCCGCAAAAAGGCGCTCCCCATGGACTTTCCAAGACTGTCAAGCCGCAGGGAATGCGTGGCGCCGCCTCCAAGGGCATGCTTCATGACAAAATTAAATCCCTGCAGGGAGGGCACATCGTAGCGTATGATTTCACCCCTGACCATATCGCCGAAATAAGCCTTCACCCGTTCCGGCGTCACCTCCCTGGCAATAATGCCGTAATACTCCGGCTTCCTGGCAAAGACACACACATTGCTGGTATCCCCCTTGTCCCCGGATCTGCCGTGGGCAATCTGATTCAGATATATCTCCATACTGGCTGCACCTCCTTTTATGCTATCCCACCTTCAAAATATGGCTCTCTAACTTTACCGCGTCCCTGGGTATCAGGCAGGGCCACAGCCCCAGCACTTCCTGTACCTTGGCCCTGCCGCCGAAAAAGCTCGCTCCGGGCGGGCCGTTCAGCTGCAGCGGCGCAATCTCCGGCACCAGTTTGTAAGCCTCCTCTTTGGTCAGTGTCCGAACGGCGATACGCATCACCACTTCATTTAAATCTTTCAGTTTCTCCGGATCCATCTCCGCCACCCCCAGATGCAGGGCGTTTACGCCGATATAGTCAATCCGGATTTCCTCCGCCGCCAGATTCTTACGCGCAAGCTTCTTCCGGATAATATCCGCAGCGTACTGTGCTTTCTCATAGGCATCCGGCCAGGCAAAGCTCAGCATCCCCGCCACCTTGTACCCGGCGTGGTACCCCAGGGAGAGCTTCAGCATCCCGGGACGCTCTTTGCCCCGGATATTTCCCACCCTGACCCGGTTTTCCCCGGTCTGGGTCAGGGTTGCCTGGCTGATGTCCACCGTCACGTCCGGGGTCAGATAATTGGCAGGATCATGCACCTCATAGAGAAACTGCTCTTTGCAGGACTGTTCACAGATCACGCCGCCGCAGTCCGGGGCCTTTGTGATGACAAAATTATCTTCCGTTACCTCTGCAATGGGAAATCCCAGTTCGTCCATCCCGGGCACGTCCCTCCAGCCGTAGTCATAGTTTCCGCCGGCTCCCTGGCCCCCGCATTCCAGCAGATGCCCTGCCATGATGCCCCTGGCCAGATTATCCCAGTCGTCTGCCTCCCAGTCCAGTTCATACATGCAGGGTGCCAGAAACAGGGCAGAATCCGTGGAACGTCCCGTGACAATCATGTCTGCCCCCTGCTTCAGACAGTCCAAAATGGGCTCATGTCCAAAATAGACATTGGCGTGAAAAACCTTGTCCTGAATTTCCCGGAAATCTCCCCCATCATCCATATTCTCAAAGGAAACGCCTTCCCGCAGAAGCTGCGGGATCCGGTCCGAAATCTCGTCCCCGGTCACATAACCGATTTTCATCCCTCCCAGTCCCTGTTCCCATGCCTGGGCCGCCAGGGCCGCCACCAGCTCTTCGATATTCATGCCGCCCGCATTGGTCAGTATTTTGATCTGCTTTTCATAGGCCTCTTTTCCGCACTCCCTCATCATGTCGATAAAGTCCCTTGCATATCCTGCCTTTGGATTCTTCTTCTTTTGCCTGGCCATAATGGACATGGTCAGTTCCGCCAGATAGTCGCAGGCCATGTAATTGATATTGCTGTGTCGGACCATATGTATGGCGGCGTCATTGCTGTCTCCCCAGAAGCCCTGTCCTCCTCCGATTATCACTTTTCCCATAGCGCCCTCCTTACAGTGTAATCTATCTTTTTCCTCTTTTCAAGGGGGTTTAACGTTTTAGTTTTTTTGTCTCATTATGATACCTTTTTATATCCCCTTTGTCAATCCTTCCGTTTAACCTATTCACTGTCAAAAGATATCTTATTACCCGGCAGAATGTCTTCCCCTGCTTTTCCGGCTCTATTTTTCTTGACCAATGTTCCGTTTCGTTGTAGCATACTAACAAGAGCTCAATCGTTCATCCCTGCCGTCTCCGGGCCGTTTCCCAAAAGGCCGGGCGGATCCCCGGTGTCCGTCTCCCGCAGACTCTCCCGGAAAGTCCTGCTCCCACTGGCTTTCTGCAGGCCGGCAGCCGGAATGAACCGCCGGAAACACATCACCACAGCCAGGAAGCCTTACTTTGACCACTTGAACAGGAGCGTTATTATGGTTACAATCAAAGAAATTGCCCGGGAGGCAAAAGTATCTCCCACCACTGTCTCCCTGATACTGAACAATAAATCCAAAGAACGGAAAATATCTGCCCTGACGGAACAGCGGGTACTGCAGATCGCGCAGCGCCTGGGATATCTTCCCAATCTCCAGGCCATAAGCCTGAAAAAAGGGGGAGGCACGTTTTCCTACCGAATCCTCATCTTCTGGGTGGCAGACACCCGGGCCCAGACCATGCTGCGCTTTTTCCGGGGCATCGAGGCTGCCATTGAGAGGGAAAGTCTTCCCTTCGAGGTTCTGCTCCAGTCCTACAGACCCGGTGCGCTCCGGTCTGCCATGAAGGATGAGCTGCTTCTTTCCTGCCACGGTATCCTTGTGTGCAATGCGGCCGAGGAGGATCTGGAATATCTGGAGGCCGGCAGCTTCCCCCGTCCCCTCATCCTCTACAACCGGTATTCCAGGAAATATTCCAGTGTGGTCATGGATGACCGTTCCATCGGCTCCATACCCGGGGAAATCTTCGCTTCCCACGGCAAAAAGCATCCGGCGGTGGTCACCACCCTGCCCACATTCAGCGGCATGAGCATCCGGCAGAATCTCTTCGCCTATACCTGCCGTTCCAGGGATATGGACGAACCCCTGGTCTATTGCTGTGAACCTACCGCCAGAAGCGGCTATGAGAAAACCCTGGAACTTCTCAAGGCCCATCCGGAGACGGACTGCATCCTCTATATGCGGGAGGGGCTGGCCCTGGGATCCCTCCGGGTCTTTTCCGAGCTGAAAATCCCTTTCCCCGGGAATCTGGAATTCATCGCCATCGGGGACTCTGCCCTGGACATCAGCGAAGTCTGCACCCCCGCCTTATCCGTGGTGCATCTTCCCCTGGAGACGGTCGCCTCGGAATGTACCCGGCTCATGCACCGTCAGATGCATGCCTCCGGATGCGGCATAACCTCCAAAGTGATACCTGTCACCTATATTTCACGGGAAAGCTGTCCCGATCAAATATGACAATATTTTCCAATGGGCAGGGAAGAAGGGGCGCAATCCAGCAGGGGAATGCTCTTCTCCCCTACCCGCCGCGCAGCCCGTACGCTGCTTTAGCGGCATAATTCCGGGTGCGAAGAGTCGCACTTTGTATACGGGCCTGCGCAGAAAAAGGGGACACTTCCCGCGAAGTGTCCCCCAAAAAAACGTTCTTTTTTGTCTGATCCGGCGATTAATTCAATGCTGCCAGATATCTTGCATACTGTCCCTGCTTCACAGTGAGTACCTCTGCCAGGTTCAGTGCATCCAGTCCGGTGATATAGCTGTCAAACTGATCCATTCCCTTGGTACCTGTGATAAATGCAGTTGCGTTCTCGTTTACGTAAGTCTCGATGTCGGTCATGTAAGTATTGATTACGGAAGACTCCTCATCCGTCGCATATACAAACGGCCAGGGATCTACCACGTACTGTCTCTGCCAAGCGTTGCATTCTGCGTGCCAGTCAGCCACCAGCACATCCGTGGACTCTACGGACTGCTGTGCGGGGAATACGAAGGAAGGATTGATTCCCAGCTGCTGCAGCCAGTCATTGTCATTTGCCTGCTCTGTGAAAGATTTTGATCCATCCGCGTTCACAGTGTAGCTCTCGCCCTCAATACCCCACTGATACATGGTCTGGCAGCTTTCACTCATGGCATAATCCAGGAATCTGCATGCCAGTGCAATGTTGGAAGATTTAGAGCTGACGCCGAACATATTTCCCAGTTCCACACGTCCTACATAGTATCCTTCAAAATCTCCGGAAAGAGGAGCCGCGCCCACAAAAGCGGTTTCCTTTGTTCCGTCATAGCCGGGAAGGGCAGGGCTGAAAGTCATGGACATGGACCAGCTGAAGTCATAAGTCACGCCTGTGGTGTCATTTGCAATACGTGTGGTAATCTGGTCTCTGTCAAGGGAAGTATATTCCACTTCCAGAAGCCCTTCATTGTATAATCCGTTCAGGAATTCCAGATATGCTTTATACTTTTCGCTGTCTGCTGCGGCATAGGTCACATTGCCGCTCTCATCTGCCTGGAATCCGCTCACAAGATCAAGTCCGAAAGCAGGTCCGAACATATAGGGCAGGAAAGACGACATAATACTCATGGGAATTTCATCACTTGCATCCCCGTTGTCATTCATGTCATTCTCCTTATAATAACGGAGCAGTTCCACAAACTCATCCAGGGTGGTAGGCGCTTCCTTGCCTGCCTTGTCCAGCCATTTCTGGTTGTACATCAGCACCGGCTGATAGTCCTTGCCCACATTGGTTCCGGGAACATAGTAAATATGTCCGTCTTCTGCCGTCAGCTCAGCCTTGATGACGGGATTTGCATCCAGCCATTTGGTGAAATTCGGCATTTCGTCAAAATGTGTATCCAGCGGCTCAAAAATCCCTGACTTAATGTAAGTCTGATTGGGATCCTGGTCCGGAAGCAGTATAATGTCTGCATCCGCCTGGCCTGTGGTAAGCATGGGCCCCACGGAATCGGCATAGGTGCCATAGTCATGCAAATCCCAGTCCACCTGGACACCGGCGTTGGCCACCACTGTCTCCACGATCGGAGCGCTCTTGATATCCACGGTAGTATAGTTTGATGTCTCGGCAAGAATCTTCAGTGTGGCGTCCGTATCCGTGATGGGAGCCTCTCCGGTATAAGTAAATCCGCCTTCACTTCCGCCGGATGCTTCCCCAGAAGCTTCTCCTGACGCTTCCTCTCCGGTCTCGCTTCCCTCTTCACTTCCGGCATCACTGGAAGATTCCCCGGAACTCGTCGTGCTTTCTTCCGAGCTGCCGTTTGCGGCATCGTTTCCACATCCTGTCAGGCATCCTGCCATCATGGCAGCAGCCAGTCCCAGAGCCAGCAATTTTCTCTTCTTCATTTTTCCATCCTCCTTATTTTACTCGCCTCGCGGCGTCTCTGCCGGCGTTTCCGCCGAACTTACCTTTGATGTATTTTAACTGTATTTGCACACAGCAACATCCTTTTTTCTATTTCCCCGGGGCAGGCCCTGCCCCCCGTACCGGACCGCGCATCCGCCGTCCCGTTACCCCTTCACTGCTCCCAGCATGGTTCCTTCCACCAGATACTTCTGGACAAAGGGCACCACCAGCATGATGGGTACCACCGACACCACGATACACACATATCTCACCTGCAAAGTGGACTGGCTGGCCGCCGCCATACTGATACTGGTGGTCTGCATGATCTCCGTGGACGCTTCCAGCAGGATTCGTCTTAAGAACAGCTGCAGGGGCTCCAGTTTCTTGTCGCTGATATACAGCATGGCGTTGAAGAAATCATTGTATCTTGCCACCGCATAATATAATGTCAGCACCGCCAGGGTGGGCTTGATCAGGGGGATTGCAATTTTATGCATGATCAGGAAATCATTGGCCCCCTCCAGTTCTGCCTCCTCAAACAATTCATCCGAGATAGATTCGAATGCGGAACGGCAGATCATCACATTATATGCACTTACCAGAACCGGCACCAGCATGGCAAGCCGTTTGTTGTATAATCCCAGGCTGGTCACCACGATATAAATGGGAATCAGTCCTCCCGAAAAATACATGGTAAACGCCAGCAGGAAGTTCAGCGGCTTTCGGAAGCAAAATGTCCTCTTTGACAGGGGATATGCCGCCAGGCAGGTAAACGCCACATTCAATATGGTACCTACAATGGTATAAAATATGGTGTTTCCATAGGATATCCACAGCTGCTCATATTTCAGAACGGTCTTCATGGCATCCAGGTTCAAATCCACCGGCAGAAGGGTCACCAGTCCTTTGTTCACCGCCTCGCCGGAACTCAGTGCCACACTCACCACATATAAAAAAGGATACACACAGACCAGCACCGCCAGCAGAAGCAGAATTGCCACAATACCGTCAAATATGTTGTCGCCTATGGTCTGGTTTTTGATTTGTTTTATCATGCCTTCAGTCCTCCTATTCCAGGTTTTTTATCTTTACCAGATTGAGGTATCCGTGACTTTACGGCTCAGCCGGTTTGCCAGAAATACAATCGTAAAGTTGACCACTGAGTTAAACAGGCCTACCGCCGTCGCATAACTGTAGTTATTGCTCTGAATACCCTGTCTGTACACATAGGTCTGGATCACATCCGCCGTCTCGTACACGGAAGGATTATAAAGGAGATATACTTTTTCAAAACCCACGCTCATCATATTTCCCAGGGTCATAATCAGCAGAAGGATGATGGTGGGACGGATGCTGGGCAGAATCAGATGCCAGATCACCTGGCGCTTATTCGCACCGTCCACCCGCATGGCCTCATGCAGATCCGGCGAAATTCCCATGATTGCAGCCACAAAGATAATGGAGTTAAACCCAAAACTCTGCCAGGAACCGGATATGACATATATGGGCCGGAACCATTCGGGCAGGCCCAGAAAATTTATGGCATCGATTCCCAGTTTTCCCAGCAGCTGGTTGATGATACCGCCGGAGGGAGACAGGAAGTTGTTGATCATACCGCAGACCACAACTGTTGAAATAAAATAGGGCAGATATGTACTGACCTGTATCACTTTCTGTAGTCGTTTCCCCCTTAACTGCGTCACCGCGACGGCAAAGATAATGGGAATCGGAAAGCCGAATATCAGGGAAAAGAAAGATAACAAAAATGTATTCCTCACCAGCCTCCACGCATACACGGAACCAAAAAACTGCTGGAACCATTTCAGGCCCACAAAATCACTGAAAAACAATCCCTCAAAACCGGAACCGATTTTATACTGTGTAAAAGCCATCCACAATCCTGTCATGGGAAGATAACAGAATATCAGGTAGTAAATCACTACCGGCAGAATCATGATAATCAGATACTTATCCCTTTTCAGGCTTTTTTTCCAGTACTTCTTCTTTTCTTCCTTCGTCATGGAAGGCTTCGCTGTTTTCCCTTTCATAACCAACCTCCTTACTGCCGCTGCCTGGCAGGTGAATAATCTGACATTACACCAAAACGCGGCAAATGTATAGTTTCAATATTTTCCTCCCAAAAACCGGCAACAGTCAAGACCACCGGCTTAGCCGGTGGCTTGCACTGCCCCTATAAGGGGCTTTTACCGACTTGCGCCCGGAAGGCGCCCGATGGATCTGCCAACCGCACTTCTTTCTCAGGCTTGCCCTAAAGGGCTTTTTTACTGCCTCCTACTTCCTGCCAGCTTTAAAAGCCTTTTGCGATGGCTTTCTTCACTGGCTTCCCCTTTCAGGGGCTTTACTTCTTACTGCCTTTTTGTACCGGCTCACCCGTGAACGGGTCGATATACTCGTTTAGGGTCATCTGGTCCGCTTCGTGATCCTCTTTCAGCTGGTTTGCAATGTACTCCTGAATCCGCTTGGTGTTCTTTCCCACCGTATCCAC
>CAJTLR010000024.1 GCA_910577185.1 uncultured Acetatifactor sp. | reverse complement strand
AAGGCAATTAAAAATTGGCTTTCATATCCATGCAGGCATGGCTATTTTCCTCATTGCCCGCGGGAATAAAGAAAGGAATCATATATGTATCGCTGGGAAAAAAAGATGATAGAATGGATAAACGGCAATATGATCTACATTGCCATTGGATTTGTAATGATTTCTGCCGCGTGGATGCGCATGGGCGGCCGGAATTATGTGGGCAATGATTATCATTTTGCCCTTTACGATATTCCGGGCAACTGCAATTCCCTGTTATTCCGGCGGCTCACGGATTTTTTTCTGTCCCGATTTGGCGATACTGCCATTATTTTATGGAAGCTTCTTGCCTACGCGGGAGATTTTACAGTCGCATTTTTTACCCTGGCCCTCTTGCGCCGGAAACATCAGAAAATCGGAGAAATGCGTACCTTTTTTATTCTGACAGTATGTCTGCTTTCCCCTGTATCACTGATTTACAGTGTGAGCGGCATGAAAATTGATTCCATCTGCATGAGTTTTGTGCTGGGCAGTATCCTGCTCTTCCGGAAAAATCTGTTGTCCCCCGCCGCCCTGGCACTATCCATGGCAGGTTTTCTTTCCCCCGCATACTGGCCTGTCAGTATCTTTCTGCTGGCCTGGATGATTGTAAATAAGGGGAATAAAAAGCGGTTTCCCGTTCAGGCTGCCATGGCAGTGTTTGTCATTTCCCTCTGTCTTATTTTGTCCATTTTTGCGGAAAACCAGGAAATCTCTGCAGGTTATTACTGGGGAAAGATTTTCATCATAAATCCCCCCACCGGTGAGAACTATGCCCATGCAGGTTTGTGGCTGCTGGGTATGTGCCGGATATACGGGTACTTTTTTGCCACCGGCCTGCTCCTTCTGTCCCTGACCCGAAAAAAACTGCGGATTCCCGCCCTGATTTTACAAATGGCAGTCATCATGTTCATGGGCTGGCAGCAAACCTCTTTCCTGGCACTGTAACCACGCAAACCAGCCCCTGTCCCCGCCTCCCTGCTATTTCAGCCAGCTTCCGCACCTTGCCCAAAATGTCCTCCGTAACAGAGTTCTCCTTCAGAAAGAGGCCATCTGTCTGCAATACTTTTTCAATTCCCCCTTCAAATATTCATATCTCAAACGCTTTTCTTCCTTCTCAAAATGGACTTCCCGAAGTTGTTCCGAATTATTCTCATAGTCAAGCTTCTCTTCGCCAAACTGCTCACTGGTCAGGTCAAACCTGCAGTCCCCTATTACATTGTAGCAATGGTAACTTCCACCCTCTCTGCGTATTCCATACACTTTGCCGCCAAAAATGTCTTGTGCCAAAAACGCAGTGATGGAGCACTGCCCCAACGTCCTATTCTCTTTTGTCCAGCTGCTTCGCATTCTGGGCGCACAAGTATCTGCGCACCAGATTTCCCATAACGCACTATAAAGCTGCCGTGGATTGTGAATTCCCGGATATTCATTTGTAATGGCCTCCACATGGGAATTTTCCCACCCCCAGAATCGGTAATCTTCCATAAGTTTATCCTCTCTTTTCATGTTACATATTTTCACGCAAGAAATAATTTTCCAGGTATATGTTTCGGATTTAACAATACTGCCAATCCCGTCTGCCATTTTAGCAACACAGGAACATACTTCCAGTATACAGAAACGGTCCTGCCTTTTCAATAAAAATATACTATGGAGCTGCGCACAGAAAAAGGATATCGCCCTGTTGGAACGATATCCCATTAAATAACTGCCGGACAACGGTTTCTGTGTCTTTCGTTTACCTTCCGGCCGCGTTTTCATTTCCCCTGCCGGACAACGCCAGATTCTCAATGCCATTCCCCGGCAATTCCCTGCCCCGGGATTCTCCGCTTACTCTGTTTTGGCCTCTTCTGCCGCCGTCTCCTCCGCTGCCTCTGTTACGGATTCCTCCGTTCCACCGGCAGTTTCCTGGATTTTCGCCTCCTCTGTCGTGTCACCGGCAGATTCCTGGGTTTCTGTCTCTGTTTTCACTTCAACCGTCACCTCCACCGTTGTCTCGCCTTCTGCCTTCTCCTCTGCCACGGTGAAGTCCGCATCCACTACCACTTCGTCTGCCCCGGCGGGTTCCGGTGTCTTAATCACAATGGCTGTACCGCACTTGTCACAGAATTTGCTGGCTCTGGATACTTCTGCCCCGCATCCCGGACAAATACTGATATTCTTCAGCTCATGAATCTTCTCTGTATTTTCTTCGATGGACGCTTTCAGTTCAGCCACCTTCACTGCCCAGTCCGCCACGGACTCATCTTCCAGCAAAAGGCCTTTCTCCAGGACATACCTGCCCACTTCCGTCTGGATATTTTTTATATCCTGGTTCAGCGAACCGATTTCCAGATTCAGCTTTGTAACCCCGGCTACTTCCTTACTCTTGGAAATCGCGTTCTGTGTCATTCTGTTTAATTTTTCACTAAAACTTGCCATCTTTTCTACCTCTCTCTTTCTCTATTTTATGTATGCAACCAACAGCTATTATGGTTGCATTACTATCTCACATTATATCATACCTTCTGCCACTTTAAAAGCCCCTGAAAAATAACATTTCTTAAATTTCACCAAAATTTGTCGGAATTTATTCTAAAGACTCAATCACCAGTGCATGTGCAATGCCGGGAACACTCATTCCCTCATTGAAACTGGTCTTGCTCAGCAATGCCCCCGTGGGCATAAAGAGAACTTTTTTCCAGTTTTTTTCCTGGAGCTGTTTTAAAATATAGGCCGACAGTGTCACCGCACTGCAGCCGCAGCCGCTCCCCCCGGCATGGGTATCCTGGGACTGGGCATCGAAAATTTCCAGCCCGCAGTCCATATGTCTGTCCGAAATATCATATCCCCTGTCACAAAGCAGATCCGTCAGAACCCTCTGTCCTACCTTGCCCAGGTCTCCTGTAATAATCTTGTCATATTCTTCCGGCCGGCTGGAAAAATCGGCAAAATGCTGTTCCAGCGTATCCGCCGCGGCAGGTGCCATACAGGCTCCCATATTCATGGAATCTTTCAATCCATAATCCACAATCTTCCCCACGGTCATACCGGTGATTCTGGCTCTTGCCTTCTGCACTCCGCTTCCCGAGTATGCCCCCAGCACAAAAGCTCCGCTGCCGGTAACTGTCCAGGTGGCCGAGAGAGGTCTCTGATTCCCATATTCCAGCGGAAAGCGAAATTCTTTTTCCGCGCTGGCAAAATGGCTGGACGTGACACAGACGCACTTTTCGGCAAAGCCTCCTGCAATGCTCATGGTTCCCAGAGTCAATGTCTCCCCGCAGGTGGAGCAGGCGCCGTATACCCCGAACATCGGCATTTTATAGGAAGAAACGCCAAAAGAAGAAGCCATGGACTGTCCCAGCAGGTCCCCTGCAAAAATATAGGATATCTCTTCCGGCCGAAGATCTGCTTTCTGAAGCGCCAGCCCCACGGCCTCTTTCTGCAGGGTACTCTCCGCTTCCTCCCAGGTCTTGCCGCCAAACATATCATCATTGCCTATTTTGTCAAATAACAGCCCCATCGGCCCCTGTCCCTCCTTGGTGCCCACAATACTGGCGCTGTTTAAAATGTATACGGGATACTCCGGCTTGATACTGGCCCTGCCCAATTTCTGATTCATAGATTTTCCTCCGGTTTCTAAGATTCATAGCAACTCTTATTATCTCCATGGAAGAAAAATCTATACCTTTTTGTCCCGGAACCGGTAAACACACTTGTCACATATCACTCTTCTACTACATTCATCAGGCTTGTCACCACATACAGCACCTGCCCGTTATATTCTACCCTGGACCAGCCGGAATCCGTGCTGTAACCCGTTCTGTGGACTTTTTCCCCATTGTTCAGCTGACAGTTTACGGTGCTTTCTCCTTCCGTCGTGCTCGGCTCCGTTCGGAGATTGACATATTCTTTGGGTGAAATCCAGTCATCACAGTTTGAAAAAATGATGATCCTGCCGCTGATGGTACTGACCCGGTTGGGATCCGATGGCTGTACCGGCGGCTTATAATCCAGATCCGTGGTCAGATACTGCGTCACCGCATATAAGGTTTCCCCGCCGTATTCCACTTTTGACCAGCCCGTATCCTGATTGATGCCGGTTCTGGTCAATACCTCCCCGTTCTGGCACTGCACTACAATATCTGCTTCATTGGCAGTAGACGGAACCGACCGCAGATTCACCACGTCCTTCGGAGTCACGGATTCTTTTAATTCCGTAAATCCCATAGAAGCAGTCCCCGAGATGACTTCACCGGGCGGTTCGTCACTTTCTCCCTGTCCGGATTGATCCGTGCCCGCAGTTCCGTTTTCCTCCTCTGTTCCCGGATCGTCGGCGGGTATGGAACTCTCTTCCGGTTCCTCCGTTTGTTCCGGGGCCGGTTCTGTTCCGGATTCCGTACCGGGCTCCGGGTCCATGGTGCCGCTCTCCTGGGTCATAACCTGATCCTGCCCGCTTTCTTCCGGTTTATCCGGATGGGTAAAATACCACAAAATACCACAAATTATTGCCGCGAGCACTGCCAGTCCCAGAAAAGTAAGTGCCGTTATCCAGGGGCTTGTGGGTTCTGCTTCTTCCTCCCATTCCTCATCATCATTTTCAAAATCTGCTTCGTATTCCGGCTCCTGCGGCTTTCTTTTCCCTCTACGGCTACGGGAAGGCGCCTGTCCTGGCTCTTCCAAGTCCGCTTCCCCTCTATGTCTGCGGTCTGGCGCGGAAACCTCCTGACCCGGCTCGTCCAGGTCCGCTTCCCCTCTATGTCTGCGGCCGGACGCGGAAACCTCCTGACCCGGCTCGTCCAAGTCCGCTTCCTCCCCCGGTTCAAATTCCAGCAGTTCTTCCTTTTGGCGGACAAGTCTCAGGCCGCTGGAATGGATCCTTTTTTCTTTGTCCTTCTCTTTCACTTGTAACCCCCGCTTTCCGTATTTTCACACGGGGCAAACTTTCCGGCCCTTGACCCAAAGCCGCACTATGCCCCATATTTTTCCTTCTGTGCACGTATCAGTTCCGCATCTTCAAAGTAATTAATCCGCATGGCGCTTTTTACCTCTGCCAAAGTCTGTGCCGCCACCTCCCGGGCCTCCTCACTGCCTTTTCTCAAAATATCATAGAGAGCCGGTATATCCTTTTCCATCTCTTTTCTTCGTGTGCGGATTGGCTCCAATAATTCCTGCATAATCTGATTCAGGAATTTCTTCACTTTCACATCCCCCAGACCGCCTCTCTGATAATGGGCTTTCAGTTCGTCCAGGTTTGCATAATCCGGCAGATATCTTCCAAAATGCTCCTCCCTGCAGAAGGCATCCAGATAGGTAAATACCGTATTGCCTTCCAGATGTCCGGGATCACTGACCTGGAGATGCAGAGGATCCGTAAACATGCTCATGATCTTGGTGCGCACTTCATCTGCCGTATCCGCCAGATAGATACAGTTGCCCAGGGACTTGCTCATCTTTGCCTTGCCGTCTATGCCCGGCAGCCTTCTGCAGGCCTCTCTTTCCTGTAAAAGAGCTGCCGGCTCCACCAGCACCGGCGCATAAACCGTATTAAATTTATGCACAATCTCCCTGGTCTGTTCGATCATGGGCAGCTGGTCATCCCCAACCGGGACAGTGGTAGCCTTAAATGCCGTGATATCCGCCGCCTGACTGATGGGATAGGTAAAAAATCCCACCGGTATGCTGGATTCAAAATTACGCATCTGTATCTCACTTTTCACCGTTGGATTTCTCTGCAGCCTGGCTACGGTCACAAGATCCATATAGTAAAAAGTCAGTTCGCACAATTCCGGAATCTGGGACTGAATCAGCAATGTGGACTTTTCCGGATCCAGTCCGCAGGAAATATAATCCAGTGCAACCTCTATGATATTTTGACGAACTTTCTCCGGATTTTCGATATTGTCCGTGAGGGCCTGGGCATCCGCAACCATGATAAAAATCTTCTGATATTCTCCTGAATTCTGCAGTTCCACCCGTCTCTGCAGCGACCCGATATAATGCCCCACATGGAGCCTGCCCGTAGGCCTGTCTCCTGTCAGGATGATTTTTTCTGTCCTTTGGTTTTCCATCTTCTTTTCTCCTCCATTCAGTCCTGGCTGGTACAGCGTCTCACTTTTCGTATGGATAGCATTTCATGCTATCCATACGGCCATTCGGCCTCTTTGTTTCCGCAATATGGTCCTACATTCATATTTCAGACCAATTCTTCTTTTCCCGAATAAAATCTTATATGGACAGCCATTCGGCCTCTTCCTTTCATGAATAAGGTCATTATACCATGATTCCAGACCAATCATGGTATTTATGGCCATTCGGCCTCTTCATGCCATGAATATGGAAACATTATACTATGATTCTGTGCGCCACTGCGCACATGGAATCACAAGTCGAAACAACGTCCTTCTGTTTCGATATGATACCATGATTTCAAACCAATCATGGTATTCATGGCCATTCGGCCTCTTCATGCCACAAATATGGACTTATTATACCATGGTTCTGTGCGCCACTGCGCACATGGAATCACAAGTCGAAACAACGTCCTTCTATTTCGATATTATACCATGATTTCAAACCAATCATGGTATTTATGGCCGTTCGGCCTCTTCCTGCCATGAATATGGAAACATTATACCATGTTCTCAAGTCCCGGGCAAACTTTTATTTTTCATAATTGGGAACAATTCCGGGCACAAAGTTTCTGTCGCTGCTTTTCTCATTCCTGCCGGGCCGCCAGCGCACCAGAACAGCCACTTCATGGGCAAACAGGGGCGCTGCCGCCAGGATTCCCAGACGCATCCACTCTCTGCCCGACAAGGGTGATGTGCCGAAGGCCTGCACCAGAAACGGAACCTCCGTCACTGCAAACTGCAGCAGAAACCCGCAGGCACAGGCAAGGATCATCAGTTTGTTTTCCAAATGGTTCATACGGAAAAAAGATTTCTGGGTATCCCTCATCCCTACCGCATGAAATAGCTGGGACATTCCCAGGACCGTAAAGGCATAGGTCTGGGCCTTGGAAAGCACGGAAATATTTTTCAAAATCTCTGTCAGGTTTCCCAGGTTCACTGCCAGCCCGTTGACCCGCAGCAGGGCATAGGGCAGCATCAAAAACGCCGTCAGACTCACTGCTGCAATCAATGCCCCGTAAAGACAGGTGCAGGCCAGTCCCCCTCTGGCAAACAGACTCTCCTTCGCCTTCCTGGGCTTTTGTCTCATCAGGATTCTCCCGTCATTCTTATCCACCCCCAGGGCCAGCGCCGGAAGGGAATCCGTGATCAGGTTAATCCAGAGAATATGGCTTGACTTCAGGGGTGACGCCATGCCGCATATGACTGCCAGAAACATGGTGATAATCTCTCCCAGGTTGGAAGACAGCAAAAAGATTACCGACTTTCTGATATTTTCATAAACCCCCCGCCCCTCCTCGATGGCGCGTCTTATGGTGGCAAAATTGTCGTCCGTCAGTATCATATCCGATGCCTGCCTTGCCACATCCGTCCCCGACATGCCCATGGCGATGCCGATATCTGCCTTTTTCAGGGAAGGCGCATCATTTACGCCATCTCCCGTCATGGCAACGATCTCACCCCTTTGTCTGAATCCGTCCACAATACGCACTTTCTGGGCAGGGGAAACCCTGGCAAACACCCTCAGTTCTTCCAGTCGTCCGGCAAATTCCTCATCGGAAAGATGACTCATGGTCTCTCCCGTCATACATTGTTCCGGGCGCTGCGCAATTCCAAGCTGTCTGCCAATGGCAAAAGCGGTATCCACATGGTCCCCTGTGATCATGATGGTTCTCACGCCTGCCTCCTTAAAATCGGCCACTGCCCTGGCAGCCTCCGGTCTCGCCGGATCCCGCATTCCCACCATGCCCAGAAAGGTCAGGTTCTCCTCCTGCGCCTTCACGGCGTTTCTTCTCATGGCCACTGCCAGAGTGCGCAGCGCCTCCCCCGACATCTCTTCCATGGCCGCCTTCAGCCGTCTGCGGTGAAAGTCGTTCATGCGCACCGGACCGCTCTCCGTGAGAATTTCCGTGCAGCATTTCAGCACTTCATCCGGCGCTCCCTTTGTATAGGATATCATTCCTCCCGTGCCCGTTCCATGAAGCGTGGTCATCATCTTACGGTCGGAATCAAAAGAAAGTTCATCTCTCCTGGGCATCTGCCCCTCCAGCTCCTCTTTCCGGATTCCCAGCCCCAGGGCCAAATCCAGCAGCGCTGTCTCCGTGGGATCTCCCATCCGGTTTTCCTGGTCTATGGAAGCGTCATTGCAGAGTGTCATCCCCCGGAAAAAGTCAGGGCACAGACTCAGGTCGCACTCGGCTGTTTTCCGTATCCTGCCGCCCAGCCAGCATTTTTCTGCCGTCATACGGTTCTGGGTCAGGGTTCCGGTTTTGTCCGAGCACACCACGCTCACCGCCCCCAGGGTCTCCACCGACGGCAGACGCCTGACAATGGTGTTCACCTTCACCATGCGGGTGACGCTCAGCGCCAGACAGATGGTCACCACCGCTGGAAGTCCTTCGGGCACGGCCGCCACTGCCAGCGAAATCGCCGTGATCAGCATCTCCGGCACATTACGCCTCTGCATAACCGCTATGACAAACAATGCCGCGCACAGCAGAAGGCTCAGAAGGCTTAAAACCTTCCCCAGTTCCCCCAGGCGTCTCTGCAGGGGCGTCATTTCCTCTTTCGCCTCCGTGATCATGGCCGCAATCTGTCCCAGCTCCGTGTCCATCCCCACCGCTGTGACCACTCCCCGGCCCCTGCCGTAAGTGACTATGGTGGACATATAGGCCATGTTCCGCCTGTCCCCCGGGGGAAGCTCCCTTCCCTTTTCTCCCACAAATCCGGCATCCTTTTCCATGGGAAGGGATTCTCCGGTCAGGGCAGACTCTTCAATTTTTAAGTTGGAACTCTCTGTGAGCCTCATGTCGGCCGGAACCTGACAGCCCGCCTCCAGCAGAACCAGGTCTCCCTTCACCAGCTCGGCTGCCGGAATCTCCATACGCCTGCCCTCCCGGATGACACATGCCCTGGGACTGGTGAGTTTTTTCAGTGATTCCAGCGCCCTCCGTGCCTTCCCTTCCTGCAGCATTCCCACCAGAGCGTTCAGGGCCACCACCACGCCGATGATCACCGCGTCGCTGATCTCTTTCAGAAGCACGGAGACTGCCGCCGCCACGATCAGCACATAGATCAGAGGATCATTCAGCTGTTCCAGAAAAGACTCTATGGGTGTTTTTCTGCGCGGCGCTTTCATTTCGTTTCTTCCGTCCCGCCGAAGGCGTTCTCCCGCCTCCCGCAGCTTCAGCCCCGCATGTCCGTCACTTTTCAATTTATCCATGGTTTCCGCTACACTGTACTGTTCAAACACACAAAAACCTCCCGAAGCTTGTTTGCATTGAAATTCTATGCTTTCGGGAGGCAAAGTATGTCCATATTCTGTTGGAAAGCGGCTTGCCCGGAATGCTGGTCAGACTGTGAAAATCAGTTCCATCCCTCAGCACTCTTCCAGCATGGCCTGCAGCAGTATGATGTGATATTCCTCATCTTTTATAATCCTGCGCAGGACGGCATTCACACATTCGTCACTGATTCGGCTGATATGTGCCTTGTACTGGGCTATAGCCTCTTTTTCGGATTCGATATTTGCACACAGCATCCTTTTTTTATTCTGGGCCAGCGTCAGGCAGGCCGGTGTCCACATGACAGGTTTTCCGTTGGCCTGCCTCACCGAAAATTCCACCTCACCGCCCAGCAGGCAAATCAGTTCCCCCAGCTTCTGCAGGTGCATCATTTCTGCCATGGCGATTCCCAGTATGGTCCGCGCAAACCGGCAGTCCGTGAGACACATTCTGTTCTCGTTGTTGATATACTGCGTGATGGCGGACAGTTCCGACACCGAGCCGCAGTAATCATACTGAAGCATATCCGCATAGTCCCGATTCCTGCACATAACCTCAATGGGAGGATAGGGCAGTTCCAGAACCGCCGGCCTGATGCCGGACATGCTGCACTCATTCTTCAGGGTTTTCCTGGTTTTTTCCATAAATAATTTCCATCGGATATAAAGTTATCTCTACTATATGAAAATTCCGGTGAATCTGTGCGAAAAATCTGCTCTCCGTTCCGGTGTCCCTATGATTTTGCAGGTATGTCGCGGCATTCCCACAGCTGCCGAAAGGCAATGACCGGATACGATTCAGGCCCGCACCTGCCCGTTTCCGTAAATAATATATTTTGCGGTGGTAAGTTCTTTCAGTCCCATGGGCCCCCTGGCATGAAGCTTCTGGGTACTGATTCCGATCTCTGCACCGAAGCCGAACTCGCCGCCATCCGTAAAGCGGGTGGACGCGTTCACATACACCGCCGCCGCGTCAATTTCATCCAGAAAGCGCTGGGCATTTTCATAATCCTTTGTCACAATGGCCTCGGAATGGCCTGTATTGTACCGGTTGATATGGGCTATGGCTTCATCTATATTACGCACTACTTTTACCGATAAAATGTAATCCAGGTATTCCTTTCCCCAGTCTTCTTCCTGTGCCGGGACAATGGACTTATCCGCCGCCATGGCTTTTTCGTCTCCCCGCATCTCCACATTCTTTTCGGCCAGGCGGGCCGCTGCCAAAGGCAGAAAAGAGTCCGCCACAGCCTCGTGGACCACCAGGGACTCGCAGGCATTGCAGACGCCGATCCGCTGTGTCTTGGCATTCAGAAGAATTTCTGCCGCCATGTCCAGATCCGCCGATGCATCCACATAAATATGGCAGTTTCCCGTTCCGGTCTCAATCACCGGCACCGTGCTCTCCTGCACCACGGTGCGGATCAGCCCCGCGCCGCCCCGGGGAATCAGCACATCCACATATTCGTTCATCTTCATGAACCTGGCTGTCACCTGCCTGTCCTGGCTCTCAATAAGCTGTACCGCGCCGGCACAGACACCGCAGTCCGAAAGCGCCTTCTGCAGCACGGCCACAATGGCCCGGTTGGAGCAAAGCGCGTCGCTCCCCCCTTTCAGAATCACCGCGTTTCCGGCCTTAAAGCAAAGTCCGAAGGCATCTGCCGTCACGTTGGGGCGGGCCTCATAGATAATCCCCACCACTCCCAGGGGCACTCTCTTCCGACCTATCATCAGGCCGTTGGGGCGCTTATTCATGTGAAGGACCTCCCCCACCGGGTCTTCTGCCGCCGCCACCTGCAAAAGCCCTTCCGCCATGGACTCTATCCTTGTGCCATTCAGTGCCAGGCGGTCCAGCAGCCCCTGGGCCATTCCTTTTTCCCGGGCTGCCTCCATATCCTTTTCATTGGCCTCCAGCAGGGTAGTCTCCCACCGGACCAGATATTCTGCCGCCTTTTTCAGGACTTCATCCTTCCGGCCTCTTTCCAGGGTCCGCAAAACCTCCTCCGCTTCCTTTGCCTGTATTCCGATTTTTTTCAGCTCATCCATATTTAACCCCATTTCTGCGCGGTCTTTTGCGCAGATTGAAAATTTTCAATTTTCAATCTTCTTCCTTTATCTTATTCCCGCCGTCTCTTTTCCTGCAGCATATATCACTTTTCCCCGCCTGTTTTCCCGGATGCTGTTTCCGGTTCCGGAATCTTTTGTCCCCCATTGTCCCGGATTTCCCGGACTCATTCCAAAAAATCCTCCAGCCTGAAACTTTCCTCCGGATTTGCCAGGAAAAGCGTTCCCTTTCCCGCTCCCTCCAGCAGTTCATGCAGGATTCCCACATCCCTGCCGTTGGCAATGATCATGTCCGCCCCCGCCGCCGTGGCAATACCCGCACAGGACAGTTTCGTGGCCATACCGCCCGTCCCCACGCTGCTTCCTGCCCCTTTGCCCAGCAGCAGCATCTCCGGCGTCAGTTTTTCCACCGTATCAATAAACCGTGCATCCGGATTAGTGCGGGGATCATCGGTAAACAGTCCATCGATATCCGATAAAAGAATCAGCAGGTCAGCGCGAATCATTGCCGTCACAATGGCGGAAAGAGTGTCATTGTCACCGAATTGTTGCAGCTTCTGCATCTCATAGGTGGATATGGTGTCGTTTTCATTCACAACCGGAATCACCCCCAGCTCCAGAAGCTTTTCAAAAGTATTCCGGGCATTTTCCCGGTTGATGGGATTCTGCATGGTATTCTTGGTCATCAGGATCTGGGATGCCACATGATTGTATTCCGCAAAAAGATTCTGGTACATGCCCATCAGCCTGGCCTGGCCCACGGAGGCACATGCCTGCTTCAGGGAAATCTCCCCGGGCCGTTTTGTCAGTCCCAGCGCCCTGGCCCCCACCGCAATGGCACCGGAACTCACCAGCACCACTTCAATCCCCCTGTTGCGGAAATCACACAGCTCCCGCACCAGCTTTTCCAGCTTGATCAGATTCAGTTCCCCCGTCTGTGCATGTGTCAGGGAAGAACTTCCTATCTTTACCACGATTCTCTTTTTATATTTTAGTCTCTCTCGATTCATACCTTATTCCTGTCCCTGTCCGCTTTCCTGCGGCACCCCGTAAGCGCCGCATCCCGGTTTCATCACAGCCGGCGCATTTTCCGGACTGTTGTCACGCTTTTCCTCCCCGTTACACAGCAGCAGTTTGGTGTACTCTTCCCTGGGATGGGAAAAAATTTCCTCCCTGTCCCCGATTTCAATGATCCTGCCTTCCTTCATGACCATGATCCGTCTGCACATCTTATAAACCACATTGATGTCATGGGAGATAAACAGACATGCCAGATGCATTTCCTGCTGCAGTTTCAGCAGCAGCTCCATAATCTGTGCCTGTATGGTCACATCCAGCGCCGATACCGGTTCATCTGCCACGATAAAACCCGGATTGGTGATCAGGGCCTGGGCAATGCTGACCCTCTGGCGCTGGCCTCCGCTGAGTTCCGATGGTTTCCTGTAAAAATACTTTTCCTCCATCCCCACCCGCTTCAGCATGTCATATGCCGCTGTTTCCATGTCTTTTTTTGTCATTGCCGCGGACTTGTCCAGGGCCCCTGCCGCCCTCAGCGGCTCCTGCAAAAGCCAGCCTATGGTTTTGGAGGGATTCAGGCTGCTGTAAGGATCCTGGAAGATCATCTGCGGCCGCAGACAGTGATGGACGATCTCCCCCTGTATATGCCGGTTCATGCCCAGTATGGCCTTGGAAAGGGATGTTTTGCCGCAGCCGCTCTCCCCCACCAGACCCAGGCTCTCCCCGGGATAAATTTCAAAATCCGCATCCTGCACCACAAACTGCCTTCTGTTCCGGAACAGAATATTCCGCAGGGAAAATCCTTTTCCTGCGTCCGCATCCTCCGTCCTGGGAATCAGTTTGTCGTTTCCATCCTGATAATAAACCCACAAGTCCCTGACCTGGAGCACCGGCGCCTCTTTTGTCCTCTCCGGCTCCGGGGTCTTTTCCCCGCCGTCCAGCCGGGATGGCACGGATTCCACCAGCCGCTTTGTGTATGCCTGCCTGGGATTTCCGAACACCTCTGCGGCAGGTCCCTCCTCCACCACTTCCCCGTCCTTCATCACTGCCACCTTATGGCAGAATCTCCGGGCCAGATGCAGATCATGGGTGATAAAAAGCATGGCATTGTTCTGTTTTTGATTGATGCGGCGCAGCAGTTCAATAATCTGGCTCTGAATGGTCACATCCAAGGCAGTGGTGGGCTCATCCGCCACAAGCAGCCTGGGGTGCAGAATCACCGCCATGGCGATCATGATCCGCTGGCGCATTCCCCCGGAAAGCTGGTGGGGATAACTGGCATAGACCCGCTCCGTGTCCCGCAGTCCCACCGCCTCAAAAGTTTCCAGCACACATTTCCTGATCTCCTCTTTCGTCATGCCGGTGTGAAGTCTCAGCATTTCCTCCACCTGCCTGCCCACTCTCTGGGTGGGGTTTAAGCTGGTCTGGGGTTCCTGGAACACCATGGACATTTTCGCCCCCTGGTACTTCCGGTAAAGGGCTTTGTCGCAGGGCTTTCCCGCCTCCCGCAGCACCACGTCATCAAACAGGATCCTCCCGCCGGTAATCCTGGCCGAATCTGCCGCAAGCCCCATCAGGGTCAGCGCCGTGACGGATTTTCCGGAACCGGACTCTCCCACCAGACCCAGTATTTCCCCGTCTGCCAAATCCAGACTTACGTTTTTTACCACTTCCGTCTCTCCGAAAGCAACCGACAAATTTTCAATCCGAATCATTCCTCACTCCGCCCTTCTCCGTATCCCCTCGCTGAACAGGGAAAAACCAAGCACCACCCACACTATGGTCAGCCCCGGCGCCATGGCATACCAGGGCGCGGACTGCAGATACCCCTGGGCATCCGACAGCATGTTTCCCAGACTGGCATCCGGCGGCTGCACACCTATTCCCAGATAGCTCATGCCGGATTCCGCCAGAATGGCATTGTTGAAACCGATCATCACCGACACCCAGAACACGGAAAAAATATTGGGCAGAATGTGGATAAAAAGGATACGGAATTTCCCTGCCCCCATCATCCTGGCCCTTTTGATGTAATCCGCGTCCCTGAGCCGGATAAATTCCCCCCGCACGATTCTCACATATCCCGGCACAAACACCAGCCCCAGGGAAATAATCACGTTCTGCCGGCCTGTGCCCAGAAGACTGATGATAACCAGCGTCAGCAGAATGCTGGGAAATCCGTTGAGGGCATCCGTGATACGCATGACAATCTCGTCTGCCACCCCTCCGAAATAGCCGGTGAAAGCGCCCAGCAGGATTCCCATGGCGCCGGAAAACAAAACCACAAGGCTGCTGACGCCGATGGTGGTGCCCAGTCCCTGCATGACCCTGGAAAAAATATCCCGTCCGAAATTATCGGTGCCGAAAATATGGCGCAGGGACGGCCCCGCAAAACGCTCAGATGCGGACATTGCCGTAGTGCTGTAAGGTGTCCAGAAAAACCCTGTCACTCCCAGCATTACGGCAATCCCCGTCATGATCATCCCCGCCACCAGATATTTATTCCATCTTTTTTTCAGATTCCCCGCATTCCCTGAACCTGTCTTTTTTCCTCTCGTCATTTCCCGCCCCCGTTCATAGGAACTGTTCCCAAATCCATACCTGCGGCAGATCCGCCTGTCTCCTGCGGCAAAAGGGTTCCTGCCCAGCTGCAGTCCGTTCCCTGCCCCCATGCCGTGCGCCCGGTTTCCTGCCTTATGAAATCCGCGGATCAATCACCTTGTATAATAAGTCCACCAGAAAATACACAAAAATCACCACAAAAGTAATATACAGAATCAAAATTTCCACCACGGGAAAATCCCTTGTGGATATGGAACTGATCAGCAGCCTTCCGATGCCCGGCAGTCCGAATACCTGCTCAATGACAATGCTGCCGGCCACGATCTCCGCCACAATCATTCCCAGGAATGTGATCACCGGCATCATGGCATTTCTCAGCACATGTCCGTACATGACACGTTTTTTTGTACAGCCTTTGCTGTACGCCGTCCGCACGTAGTCCAGCCCCAGTTCCGTCAGCATGGAATTGCGCAGAAATCTTGCCGTCATTGCGATCTTTGGCAGGGCTATGGACAATGCAGGAAATACCAGGTATCCCAGGAATCCCCAGAAATTGTCCTCATATCCCACATAAGCGCCCGGAGAAAATAAGTGGAACAAAATGCCGAATACATAAGTCACCAGAATTCCCAGAAAAAAAGAAGGCACCGCCATGGCCGTCTGGGTGATTACCCCCAGCGCGGCATCCAGAAAACGGCTGCCGCTCTTGGCCCAGGCCACGCCCAGCGGAATGGACACCGCCGCAATAAACACAAAGGACAGTACCGCCAGCCACAAAGTCACCGGCAGCTTGTCTCCGATGAGTTCTGCCACCGGCATCATCTCATTCATGTTTTTGGAATACCGGTAGCTGACGCCCAGGTCCCCCTGCAGTACTCCCGTAACCCACCTGCCGTAACGCACAAGGGGCGGATCATTGAATCCCAGTTCCTCCCGCAGCTGCGCCTCCCTCTCCGGGGTTGCCTCAGTGCCAAGTATGGATGCCACCACATCACCGGGAATAATCTGAAAAGCCAGGAATGCGGCAGCGGAAACAAGAAACAATGTCATAATGAGAGTCATGATTTTTTTACCTAAATATTTCACGCCGCCGTATCCTCCTATTTTAGTTCCGTCTCTCCGCTTTCAGTGCCCACTTTGGGGGAGGAATTTCATCTGCTCACCCCGCATCTGTAATTCCTCCCGGGCACTTCTCGCTTCGTGACTGTTTTTTTAGTTCCGTCATGCGCGTGCCCTTCGCGCTATTTACGCTTTCAGTGCCCCTGTCCTACTCCACAATCTGCACGGTACTCATGTCCTGCACGTAGACAGGGTAGAATTTATAGCCGGTCAGCCGTTTGCTGATAGCCGTCATATTGGCAGGCACCTGAAGGAACGCGCTTCCCGCCTCCTCGCACAGGATTTCCTGAAGCCTTGCGTAATATGCCGCTTTCTCCGTCAAATCCAGGCTCGCCTGGGCCTTTGCATAAGTCTCATCATATTCCGTATTGGCGAAATTGATGAAGTTCTTGCTGGAATCCGTCTGGAACCTGTTCAGCAGATATCCGGGCGTCATGTCGCAGGTAATCCCGCTGATGGTGGCCGCATACTGTCTGCCGTTATACACCTCTTCCAGCCATGTACTCCACTCCACCGCCTTGATGGTGGCATTGATGCCTGCCGCCTTCAGCTGTTCCACCACTACCTCCCCGGTCTGCATATGGAACTCATAATTGGAAGGAATGGCGATTTCCAGGTCGAAGCCATCTGCCAGCCCTGCCTCTGTCAGCAGTTCTTTGGCCTTTTCCACATTGGCTGTGGTACCGTAGGTGTCATTCAGATCCACATAATAGTCCTTCAGGGTGGGCAGCATGGCCGAACTGATCAGCGTACCGCTTCCCCCGCCTACAAAGTCATTGACCGCTTCCTTATCCAGCGCATACAGAATCGCCTGGCGCACCCGCACATCATCCAAAGGCGCCACAGCGTTATTCAGGAACAGCGCCTGCACCACATTGGAAGGGGACGCGATAACCTGATGGCTGTCCTTTAATGTCTGGGCCTGGGAATCCGTCAGATAGGCATACAGATCTATGGTGCCTCCCTGCAGCTCCATCAGCGCAGTATCCGCGCTGCCGGTGATCTTGAATTCCACCTGGTCCAGGCTGGGCAGTCCCTGCTGCCAGTAATCCGCAAATTTTGCCAGGACAATCCCTTCCTGGGGCTTGTAGGAGACATAAGAAAACGGTCCCGTACCGATAGGGTCTGCCCCTTCCTCCTCACCGCTGCCCGAGGGGATAATGGCTGCCACAAAACTGTATATCAGCTCTGTGTTTGCACTTCCTACCGTCACCTGAACCGTCTTTTCGTCAAGAATTTCGACTGCCTGTATCGTGCTCAGGGTGGAAATTAAGGGAGTGCCATCCAACAGTCCTGATACCCTCTCCAGAGAGTATTTCACATCCTCAGCAGTCACGGCATTGCCGTTATGGAACTTCACACCTTCCCGGAGGGTAAACGTGTATACCAGACCATCCTCCGAAACCGTGTAATCACTGGCAACCGCATTGACCAGATTGCCGTTTTCATCAGGCTTAACCAAGCCTTCAAAAATGTTAAATAAAATTTCCTTCGTTCCTGCCGCCGTCGCTTTATGAGGGTCAAGACTGTCAATATCCTGTTGTATTCCTACAACAACAGAGCCGCCATTGGTGTTTCCGGAAGCTTCCTGACCGGCATCTGCCGTCCCGGAACTGCTTTCCCCGGATCCATCTTCTGAAGTACTCTCTTCCTGGGGCGTGCTTTCTTCCCCGGAAGTGGAATCTTCCGAACCTGATGTGGACTCCATAGAGGAATTATCCCCCGAAGACTCTCCTGTGCCATCTGCGCATCCGCCCAGTACAGCCATTCCCAGAAGTGCCGTCAAAAGTAAACTGCATAGTTTCTTTTTCATACTCTTCTCCTCTTCGATTTATAAACCTCTCACTATTCAATTGTTTCCCTCATTGTATCATAGAATGTGGCAAATGCAAGTACTTTATTGAAAACATGAAAAAACTGTCACGGACCGGATCAGCCGCACCGGCCTTCCGGCTGGCTGCAATGGGACAATACGGCCCAATCATTGCAAGATTCTGTCAAAATGATGCAAAAATGTCGGAATTTTGACGTACCTTCTATGCATTGCGGCGGTAACATAAATCACAGATCAGGCAAGTAGGGAAACGCTCTTCTCCACTACTCGCCGGGCCGGGGCGCGTGCAGCTTTCGCTGCTAATTTCCTTACGCGCCCCTGCGCACAAAAAAGAAACACGGCCGCTGGCCGGAATCTTCCGGCAGAAGCGCAAAATCAAATCCCCTGCGGCATCTGGCACTGTAAAGCGCACGGGCTGACCGCGGAAATAACGGAGGCATCCATGATGAAAAAAACAACAAAACTGCTCTGCTTACTGTCCACCCTGATATTTCTTGGCCCATGGCTTTCCATGCCCGGAGTCCGCGCCGCCGAACCGGAAGACACTGCCCCGGATGACGGGGAAACTCTTCTGGCACCCTATTTTATCCTGCTGGATGAAGAGCTGTCCCTGGATACGTTTCCCTTAAAGTCCACCGACGTAACCGCCAATATAAACGGCATCATCGCCGAAATATATGTGGTCCAGACTTACGCCAATGAAGGGGATAAACCCATAAACGCCCGGTATGTGTTTCCCACCTCCCCGGACGTGACGGTGCACGGTATGACAATGGAGATCGGAAATCACATTGTCACTGCAAAAATCCGGGAAAAGGAAGAGGCAAAGGCAGAGTATGAGGAAGCCAGAAGTGAAGGAAAAAGCGCCTCCCTGCTGGAACAGAAACGTCCCAATGTATTTACCATGGACGTGGCCAATATTATGCCCGGGGATACTGCCCGCATCACCCTCCATTACACGGAGCTCATCGCCCCCCGGGACGGACTTTATGAATTTATCTTTCCCACAGTGTCCGGTCCCCGTTACGCTCCCCCGGAGCCGGTCCGGGAAGCGGAAGAATCTGATCCCTATTATAAATCCCTGCTCCGGAAAAACGAAAACCCTTCTGCCTCCCCCCTGAAAAGGCAGGACGAAGATCTGTGGGTTTCAAGCCCCTATCTTGCAGATGGGGAAACCCCGCCCGGAGAATATCATATTACCGTGAATCTCTCCACCGGCGTTCCCATAGGCGAAGTGACATGCAAATCCCATGAGATCCATGTGGACCAGACCGGGGAATCCACGGCTGCAGTCACCCTGGCCAACCCGGAAGATTATGCCGGAAACCGGGATTTTATCCTGAAATACCGTCTCACCGGGGACCAGGTGCAAAGCGGTCTGGTGCTCACCGAATCCGGGGACGAAAAATACTTTATGCTCACGGTGCAGCCTCCCCGGGATTTTACCACCGAAGACATCCCTCCCAGGGAGTACCTTTTTGTGCTGGACATCTCCGGCTCCATGTACGGCTATCCCCTGGATACCGCCAAAGCCCTGATCCGGGACCTGGTATCCCATTTAAAGGAAACGGACAAATTCAATCTGGTTCTGTTTTCCGATGATACCATAAAGCTGTCACCGGACTCCCTTTACGCCTCGGCAGAAAATGTCAGCCATGCCATGGAACTGATTGACCGGGAGGAGGGCGGCGGCGGAACCTCCATGATACCCGCACTGGAAGCTGCCATGGAAATTCCCCAGGATGAAAATACCGCCCGCAGCGTAGTCGTCATCACCGACGGTTATGTTTCCAATGAAAGCGACATCTTCGACCTGATCAGCCGGAATATGGATACCGCAGGCTTCTTCTCCTTCGGCATCGGCAGTTCCGTAAACAGTTACCTGGTCAACGGCATTGCCCGGCTGGGTCTCGGAGAGTCCTTTATCGTAACGGATTCGGAAGACGCCGCCGATTCCGCCGCCCGTTTCCGGACTTACATCGAATCCCCTCTGCTGACCGATGTAACGGTAGATTATGAAGGCTTTGACGTATATGATGTGGTCACTGCCACCCCTTCCATTCTATATGCCCAGAAACCCATTGTCCTGTTCGGAAAATGGAAAGGCCAGCCGTCCGGCACCATCACCTTGTCAGGCAAATCCGGAAACAGCGATTATGTGCAGGAAATCCCGGTTTCCGGCGTGACTGTGGACAAGGAAAACCAGGCCGTCCGCTACCTCTGGGCCCGGACAAAACTGGACCAGCTGGCCGGATACGGCAGTATCAGAAATGATGCTTCCGTAAAGGACGAAATCACCCGCATCGGGCTGGACTACAATATGACCACCCCCTACACATCTTTCGTGGCCGTCATAGATGAAGTGCGGAATCCGGAGAAAAAAAGCGCCAGTGTAGACCAGGCTTCCCCCCTGCCCCTGGGCGTGTCCAACCTGGCCGTAGGAGGCGGTTACCAGGCTTATTCGGAACCGGGAGGCATTCTGCTTCTGCTCACCGGAAGCGCCGTTCTGTTCCTTGTATTCCGGAAACGGCATAAAATGCCTTTTAACAGAAATGAAAAATGCAGCTGACAAGTCAAAACCCTGCAGCCAGCTGAAGGGGCATCAAACCTGCAGCGCTGCAAAGCTTATTATGACCCTGCGGCAATCGTCAAACGGATGCTTCTCATCTGCATGCCGATTGCCCGCAGGAATATAAGAGGTCCGGTATGAAATTACAGAAAAGAAGTTTGTATCTCTGCTATCTGACAGGACTCCTGCTTCTTCTGGGGTTAAAATTTTATTACAGCCGTTTCAGTGCAGACCAGCTGAGATGGATTCTGGCGCCCACCGCCAAATGGGTGACTGTTTTAAGCGGCATTCCCTTTTCTTATGAAAAAGGTGCGGGTTATGTAAATCATGACCTGCGCCTTCTTATCGCAGCCTCCTGCTCCGGTATCCAGTTTATGCTCATCACCTATGCCATGCTGGCCTTTACCTTTTTAAAGAAATTTACCGGCATCATAAAAGGTTTTCTCTGGATCCTGTGCAGCCTCCTGCTCTCCTATCCGCTCACCATCCTGATCAACGGCCTGCGCATTATCGCGGCCATCCACCTGCCCCGTTTTCTGGAAAGCCACGGTCTCCTTTTTTCCTTCCTGACGCCTGACCGGCTCCACACTGCCATAGGGACAATTGTCTATTTCCTGGCACTTTTGAACATTTATCAGCTTGCGGATTTTATTTTTCGGAAAGTCGGAAATAATTCCCGCAAACCCATGCCGGATACCGGGAATACCATTGCCCAGATTCTGGGCAAGTGTGCGGCCCCTGCATTCTGGTATTTTTTCATGGTGCTGGGTCTTCCCTTCCTGAACCATGCGTACGAAAAGGGCGGCTCCCGCTTTACCGCATTTGCCCTGCTCATTACCCTCTGCTGCGGAGCCGTTCTTCTGCTCCATGTGCTGGTATCCCTGCTGCGGAAAATATTCTGAACCGCAGACTTGACAAATGGATGACATAGTGTTATATTTTATTTAATAACACTATGTTATACATTTGGAAGGTTAAAAGATTGAAAATTGAAAATTTTCAATCCCAAGTTTGTGTCTGCGCGGCATCCACAAACTTGACATGCGCAAAAGGCCGCGCAGAAATGGGGTTAAACATGGTACAGCAAATATCCGATGCAGAACTTGAAATTATGAAAATCGTATGGGGAAACCCGGAAAAAGTAACTCTATTCTCCTATATCATGGACGGACTTGCGGCCAGGGGTAAACCATGCCAGAAGAACACTCTGATTGTGCTGCTGTCGCGGCTGATGAACAAAGGCTTTTTAAGCGCCAGGAAAATCGGGCGCCGAAACGAATATACCACTCTCGTTTCAGAAACGGAATATCAGACGGCGCAGACGAAAAACTTCCTGGATAAAATCTACGAGGGAAGCGCAAAAGGGCTGGTTTCCAACCTGATTATGGGCGACTTGCTGGCAGACGGGGAATATGAAGAATTGAAACGGCTGCTGGAGAAAGGAAAAGGTCAGACATGAACACTGTTTTTAAAATATTCCTGTCAATGTCCTTTTCCGGAGGTTTGGTTATTCTGGCCCTGCTTTTGGGAAAACAATTTTTGAAAGACAAAATCAGCCGCCAGTGGCAGTATTACATTTGGCTTGTGGTAGTGTTGCGGCTGCTGCTCCCGTTCGGGCCAGAAATAAACTTACTGGGAAAGACCTATCAGGCCCTGGATCAGGCAATCACCCGGGACGGCCCTTTGCCGGCGCCGCAGCAGTCCCTGTCAGACACTCAGGGAAGCGTTCCTGTTCCTGCTGCCGGAACCGGGCACAACAAGGAAGACGGGAACAGCCCAATGGACGGTCCGGCAGCTGTCCACCCATTCCAGGATATTGAAACTTTGCTGACAAATCATGTCTGGCTGGTCTGGCCGGCGGTTGCAGTGGTCCTGCTGATACGAAAAATAACCATTTATCAGAGCTTTATACGGTATATCAAAGCCGGCGTGACCCCGATTTCTGACCTTGGAATGTTAGACCGGCTTTCCATGATTGCAGAACAGGCATCCGTAAAAAAACCGGTGGAGCTGTGTGTCAATCCCCTGATCTCTTCACCACTGCTGACCGGCTTTTTTAATCCATGCATCGTACTGCCGAATGCGTCTATTCCGGAAAAGGATTTTCAGTATATTGTCCTGCATGAACTAACACATTATAAGCGGCGGGATATCTATTACAAATGGCTGGTTCAGATTACAGTCTGTCTGCATTGGTTTAATCCGCTCGTACATCTTATGAGCCGGGAAATTACCAAGGCTTGTGAATTTTCCTGTGATGAAGCCGTCCTTGCCAGGGCAGGAAACCACAATGCGCAGGACTATGGGAAAACCCTGCTTGACGTCATGGCGGCCATCGGCAGATACCGGGAAAATCCCGGCGCTGTCTCTTTCAGTAAAAATAAACAGCTATTGAAAGCCAGGCTGGGAGCTATTATGAAATATAAAGAGCAGTCAATGGCGGTTAAGATTCTGACAGCCACACTGACTTTATGTGTGGTCCTGGGAGCATCCTTTGTGGGAATTTATACAATGGGAAATGCCGGTGCCTCTTCCCTCCCCAACAGGCCGCCGGACACATCCGGCAGCTCCCCGCTGTCGCCGGATATCAGCAGCGCCGCCGTAAAGGTACCGGAGACAACGGACATGGACCAGTATGATGAAGCCGGTGTAAAAACAATCCCCATCGATTTCAAAACCGTTGAAGCCAAAGAAGCCATCTTCCTTGGGGAATATACATTGTCCTTTGGAGACAAGATTTATTATGACATTTTGGCGGAAACCGGAAACGCAATGACCGTTTTTTTCGCAAGGGACAAAGAGAAAAACACATTCTACTGGGCTGCACATAATCAGCGGCAGCCGGACGGTCCGCTGAAATGTACCGCAGATTTTACCGTCGGGCCTCCGTCAACAAAACCCGGAACGTATAAATTGTACCTTCAGGCAGACGAAGGCGCATTGGGAAATGTAACGGGCAGTATTTCGATTGTAATGACAGATGCGTCCTGAATTCTTAAATGTAATATTCAGATACTGCCTTCCCTCTTTCAGCTCAGGATACCCTCCGTGCACAGGAACACACACAGAGGGTATCTTTCTGTCAAAATGTGATTTCTGACAGGTTCCCTCCTGCCCCGGGAAGTTTGCTGCGGCAGGCGGCAAGTTCCTCATCCGTGGGAATGTAATCGCTCATACTGCCATCATGGTATTTCTCATAAGAACTCATGTCAAAATACCCCGTACCGGTAAGGCCGAAGACAATTGTTTTCTCCTCACCATTCTCTCTGCACCTGACGGCTTCGTCAATGGCAGCCCGGATGGCATGGGAGCTTTCCGGTGCCGGCAGGATTCCTTCCACTCTGGCAAAATATTCCGCTGCCTCAAATACCTCTGTCTGTTTCACGCTTACGGCTTCCATCAGTCCCTGATGATACAGTTCGGACAGCGTGGAATTCATCCCGTGATATCGAAGCCCTCCTGCATGGCTGACGGAAGGAATGAAACCGCTGCCCAGGGTATACATTTTTGCAAGGGGGCAGACCATTCCCGTATCACAGAAGTCGTAAGCATACACCCCTCTGGTAAGGCTCGGGCAGGATGCCGGCTCCACCGCAATGATGCGGTAGTCCCTTTCACCCCGGAGCTTCTCCCCCATAAACGGCGCAATCAGGCCTCCCAGATTGGATCCTCCCCCGGCACAGCCGATAATGATGTCGGGCTTCACGCCGTATTTGTCCAGGGCAGCCTTTGTCTCCAGGCCGATAACCGACTGGTGCAGAAACACCTGGTTCAGCACACTGCCCAGAACATAACGATAGCCCTCACTGGACACAGCTTTTTCCACCGCCTCGGAGATGGCGCATCCAAGGCTTCCCGTAGTGCCCGGATACTCCGCATTGATTTTCCTGCCCACCCGGGTTTCCATGGAAGGCGAAGGTGTCACGGACGCGCCGTAGGTGCGCATCACTTCACGCCGGAAAGGCTTCTGTTCATAGGAACATTTTACCATATATACTTTACAGTCAAGGCCAAAGTAAGAACATGCCATGGAAAGAGCGGTGCCCCACTGACCGGCTCCGGTTTCCGTGGTCACACCCTTCAGCCCCTGTTTCTTTGCATAATAAGCCTGGGCAATGGCTGAATTCAGTTTGTGGCTGCCGCTGGTATTATTGCCTTCAAACTTGTAGTAAATTTTGGCCGGCGTGTCCAGCTTCTCCTCCAGGCAGTAGGCACGTACCAGCGGGGACGGACGGTACATCTTATAAAAATTCCGGATTTCCTCCGGGATTTCAAAGAATGCCGTGTCATGGTCCAGCTCCTGGGCAGTCAGCTCCTCACAGAACACGCCCGCAAGTTCTTCTGCCTGCACGGGGCGGTGCGTGGCAGGATTTAACAGCGGCGCCGGCTTCTGTTTCATATCGGCGCGCAGATTATACCATGCCTTCGGCATTTCGTTTTCGTCCAGATATATCTTATAGGGAATTTTTTCCGTCGTCATCGCGGTCTGCATTGTAGTTTCCATGATAATTACCTCCGTTTTGAAATGGGCAGTGTCTGATTTTCCAGTCCGTTCTCTTTTCCATACTCTCCGGGCTCCCTTCCGGGCGCCATCGTTTTGTCCGTAACATGTCATACTCCTCCTTCCGCAAAACCTTGTTGTATCCATGTAAACATGGATGTTTTCCTTACGCGCCCCTGCGCATAAAAAAAACGCCCCTGACAGAAGTATATTTTCTGTCAAGGACGAATACGTACCAAAATATAGTACAACACGATCCGCGGTGCCACCTTGATTCACGGTACAAGCCGTGCGCTTAGCAGGATACCAGCATATCCCCGGCATTTATACGCTTGCCTCCAGCGTCGCAGAATACTCTGTAAATCTCACATTTGACTGCGCCCTCCGCGGTCCATTTGACAACTTGTTTCCCACCCGGTTCTCAGCATCCCGGGCTCTCTGTAAAGGCATCATTGCCGTTATCTCCGCTTCAACGGTTTGAAGTATTAAATTTTTATATACTATATCACTATTCCGGGCCCATGTCAATAGTGCTGCAATCAGGCATGTCTATTTTCCTCATTGCGCTTCCTCATCGCTCGCGGGAATAAAACACATCAATAACCTTCTTTGCCGCTGTCACAAATGATTTCGGCGCCCTCCACATATTTCCGCTCCATCTGATGACGCAGCTTCCGGTTCTCCACAGTGTCAAAAATAATGGAGAAATCATAATCTTCCGGGTACAGTTCCTGCGCCGCAACCTGCAGTCTGACCCGCTTATGGTTGATCCAGATCTTCCTGCCGGGAAGCTGTACCCGCAGTACTCCCTGGTCATTCACAAGCTCGCACACAATACCGATCTTTTTGTCCGGATAAACCATCACACTGTCCCCTCTCCGGAACGCTCCCGCCTGCTTTTTCCAAGTTCTGGTCCTGGCCCTTTCTATGCCCGGCACAGCTTCTTTTTTCAGTCTGTCTTCCCGGAATTTCTTTTCTGTCCCGCTCTCCTCCCGGACACACTGTCCGTCTTCCCACAGGCATGTCCCTTCGCGCCATCGCTCCTCCGCAATCTGACGCCTGTCCGGAAAAGCGCTTTCCCGGCTGCCTTCCTTCCCATAAGCCTCCCTTGCGGCCCGCCGCAGCATAAAGTCCGGCATGCCCAGCCTCTGGGCAATATAGAAAGCACAGCTCTCCCCGGCCTCCCCGATCACCATCTGGTACAGAGGCTTCAGATTCTCCCGGTCAAAAGTCATCCGGGCATTGACAATCTTTTCCTCCTGATCCGCGTATGTTTTCACTTCCGGATAATGGGTGGTCACCAGAAACAGCGCCCCGCTCTTCTTCAGTTCCTCCAGAATGGCTATGGCAATCCCCATGCCTTCCACAGGGTCCGTGCCGGACCCGAGTTCATCCATAACCACCAGGCTCTCCGTGGTCACTTTCCGCAGAATATCCAGCACATTCACAATATGGGCCGAAAAGGTGGACAGATTTTCCGACAGATTCTGGCCGTCGCCGATATCGCAGAGAATGTTCCTGTTCATGCAGATTTCTGCCTCCTGGCAGGGAACATGCAGTCCGCACTGCGCCATCAGACAGCTCAGCGCCACGGTTTTGATGGCCACGGTCTTCCCTCCGGTGTTGGGTCCGGTTATCACAATACCGTTTACACCGTTTCCCAGGGAAAACTGCAGGGGCACACAGGTATCTTTGTCCATCAGGGGATGTCTTGCATTCTGCAGGAAAATCCGCCTTTCCCCGATGATCTTCGGTTCCCTGCCATCATAGCCCTCCGAGAGTTTTCCCTTGGAAAAAATAAAGTCCAGCTTTTCCATCATCCGGATATTCTGTGCCATGATCTCCCCATTCTCCGCAATCAAAGCGCTGAGTTCATACAGAATCCTCCGTACTTCGTTTTCCTCGTCCATCCGCAGTTCCTGCAGCTGTTCATAATACTTTGCCGATGCGGAAGGTTCTATAAACAGTGTGCTTCCCGTGGAGGATTTGTCGATCAGGATCCCGCTGATCCTGAATTTATATTCTTTTTTCACCGGAATGCACACATGTCCGTTCCGTATGGTGCTGAAATGGTCTGACATGCATTCTTTATTGGCCCGCATCACGCTCTCCGCCTTTTCCCGCATTTTGTCCTCCGACCGGAGGATGTCGCCCCGAAGGGATTTCAGCAATTTGGAAGCATTGTCCGATACCTGCTCGTTCCAGATCTGGTACCGCAGCTGCTCCCTCAGTTCTTCCAGCGGATCCAGGTTTTCCTCATACCAGGCCAGGGGGATCCCGTGGGCTTTTCCCCGTTCCAGATAATCTTTCAGCCGCTTCACCGCCACAAATGCCCCGGCCATCCGCTCCAGTTCCGGCGGTGTCAGGCACTGCCCCTTTTCCGCTACGGTGAGTATCTCCCGGATGCCCTCCAGGGAAACCAGCGGGGGTGTGCCGCATTTTTCCAGCATCTGCCGGCTTTCCGTGGTCTCCCGCAGCCTTGCGGCCAATTCCACTTCCGACAGAATCATACCGGTATCCTCTATGGATTTCCTGGCCGCTTCCGTCAGGGCGCATTCTGCCCATTTCTGTTTTATTTTGTCAAATTCCAGACTGATTTCCGTTTGTTTCATTTTTTTACCCCATTTCTGCGCGGCCTTTTGCGCATGTCAAGTTTGTGGATGCCGCGCAGACACAAACTTGGGATTGAAAGTTTTCAATTTTCAATCTTTTACCCCATTTCTTTCCGCCGATTCCGCTCCGGCTTCCATCTCATGAACTGGCACTATTATAATGCCGGATTCCTCTTTTCCATACAATTGCCGTGATCACACCGAATATACATACGATTCCGATTCCATGGGCAGCCGCCCCCGGACTCATCTCGCCGGTCAGCTCCTGAACCGGCAGCGTGGCCATAATCCCATAGGGCAGGATGCCATAGAAAATTACCTTGTAAATCCCGTAAAACGCGATTCCCGGCAGGTTCATACACAATTCCAGCCCCATTTCCTCCAACTGTTCCAGCCTGGCATTTGACACCAGATAAAAAGCCACGGAACGGATGATCACCTCCATCTCGTAATACAGCACAATCATCAGCGCCAGGAAAAAAAGATATCCCAAAAAGCGCCCTGCTGTCACCCGGATGTCTGCCAGCCCAAGTCCATAGGCAATAATTGCCGCGCTGAAAGCCAGCAGCGGAAGGGAACCCGGATTCATGCATTCGAAAGTAATACGAAACAGCGGGCTCACGGGTTTTGACAGATACAAGTCCATGGTCCCGCTTCTGATCTTCCACACAATTCCGTTCACTCCGAAAAAATACACCGTCATATTCACGGCATTTATCAGGGAAAAAGTGCCGATATACAAAATCATTTCCCCCCGGCCCCAGCTTCCGATCTGTTCCACATTGGCATAAATCGCATCAAATATCACCAGCTGGATGAAAAACAGGCTCCCATCCACAAAGAACGGGCCCCAAAAACCCAGTCGGAACATCATCAGGTTTTGAAACCTTATTTTCAGCAATACTTTCAACACCCTGAAAGTTTTCATGTAAGCTCCTTTCTGCCCGCACCGGTGGACATTGCGGCCTTCTGTGTCCGCCGGCAGGCAATCCATCTCCCGGGCCTCCCGGACGGCATACCATGTTCCTTCCGGCGGCCCTTTCCGGCTGTCAGTCATATTCCTGCCCCGTCATATTTTATACGGTATTTCCTCCATGTAATCATAATGGCTCCCTGCATCAGTACACACCAGGCCCCCAGAATGAAAATTCCTTTCACGGCTTCCTCCCGGCAGCGCCCCGTAAAAAGCATGGATGGCAGATATGTCACATAGTAAAAAGGCAGCAGCCTCATCCCGTCCACAATCCCTTCCGGAAACAGCGCCAGCGGAACGATACTGCCCGTCACCAGCGCGGTCAGATTGTCCTTTATCATCAAAAAGGTGCTGATCTCCTCATATTTCAGTGTCAGTATGCCCAGGAAAAAATTGAGCTGTACCATAAAGAAAAGTCCCAGAACCGTCATCAGCAGCCCGCACAGAAACACCGTGACGCTGTGGGTAAACACAAACTCAATCCGGAAAAGAAACACCCAGACCACTGCCGCCGCCAGGTCAAAAGCCAGGTAAAACAAAACCACCCCTGCTTCCATGGCAGTAAAGTATCCCTCCATACTCAGGGGAAGGACAATATAATTGGATATTGTGCCATTCCTGATTCTGGCGCTGATTTCCCCGCTGATGCCCTTTGACATCTCCAGCTGTGACAAAAAGGAACTGAAAATGTAATATGACAGCATCCCGTGAAACGTAAAGTCCGCCACCATGTTCCGCTCCCTGAAAATCATCCCCCACAGCAGCCAGGCAAACAAAACCTTTGACATGATAAACACCATATGAAACGCCACATCTGCCCGCCATACAAGCTGCGTCTTCAAATACGCACGCATGATCTCCCTGTATTTTCTCATTTTGCTCTCCGCTCTCCTCTTTCTTCAACGGTTTTCGGTATAAATCCGCTCCACCACCCTGCCTATTTCCTCCTCTTCCACCGTGATGTCCCTGGGATGGTATTTCATCAGCCTCTCCAAAAGCTCCCCGGACTTTTCCTTAGGTATCCGGATAATCTTTTTGTAAGCCCCATCCTCCAGGATCACCGCCTCTGCCGGCAGATCCGGCTGCACTGCCGGGTGGCTGAAGCTGACTGATACCTGCCGCTCTTTCTGGTACTTTTCAAAAAGATCCTCCGTGCCGCCATCATAGATTTTTGTTCCGTGACTGATGACCACGGAACGGTCACAGAGGGCCCTGATATCCTCCATATAGTGGGATGTGAGGATAACGGTAGTCCCATTCTCCCGATTGACCTTCCAGAGGAACTTGCGGATCTGTCCGGAAGCTATGGCATCCAGGCCAATGGTGGGTTCATCCAGGAACAAAATTCTGGGGTTATGGAGCAGCGCCGCCATCAGTTCCATTTTCATTCTCTCCCCCAGGGACAAGTTCCTGACCTGCACGTCAAGCAGCTCCTCCACCTGGAACAATTCCGCAAAATATGCCTTTGTCTCCTGAAACACATGCTCACTCAGCCCGTAGATCTCCTGAAACAGCCGCAGGGTATCATTTGTGGTCAGTTCAAAAAACAGCTGGCTCTTCTGCCCCATGACAATGGCGTACTGACGTTTAAAATCATTCTTTAAATCGTTTGGATAAAATCCCATCACACTGATCTCTCCCGCCGTGGGCGCGATAATGCCTGTAAGCATTTTTGTCAGTGTGGTTTTTCCTGCGCCGTTTGGCCCGATCAGACCCACAAATTCCCCTTCTTCCACCACCAGATCCAGCTCTTTCACAGCCTCCTTAATTTCATATTCCCTTTTTACCAGGCTCCGGATGCTTCCCCGCAGCCCTTCTCCCTTCAGGACCCTGCGATATGTTTTGGACAGTTTTCTTGTCTCAATGATGTTCACTTTCTTCCTCCTGTCGCTAAATGCAAAATAATTTCTGATATAATACTTCCTCCGGCTGCCCGTCAGCCTTTGCCGCCAGACTTCCTCCCGGTGCCCGCAGGCACAAAAAATGACCATGATGTCTGCCTCCCAGGGCATATTCCACCATAGTCACCATAAACACACAGCAAAATGCGCAGGACATGCATCCTGCCATGGCCTGCTGTCAGACGGACGGCAGCAAAATACTGCATCATAACCGAGCAGGGAAGATTCCTCTTCCCCTACCCGCCGCGCGGGGCACGTGTTGCTTTCGCTGCTGATTTCCCCACGCGCCCCTGTGCAGTCAAGTAGGGGAATGCTCTTCTCCTCTGCCTGCCGCGCGGGGCGCGTGTTGCGTCAGCAACAATTTTCAATATGCACCCGTACACCGCCTGGCGGCATAATTCCAAGTGCGAAGAGTCGCACTTTGTGCACGGGGCTGCGCACAAAAAAGCATGACCACACAGCCATGCTTCTCGCCCGTTCCTTCAGCCGGCAGCAAAAATAAAGCCTTCCTCATTTCTGCTGTCCTCTGTCATATTATGAATGATCGGAAATTGTTAAGCACCTGTTCAAACAGACATACCGACTGTTTTGTCGATATGAAGGTAGAAATTCCATCCGGGACGTACAAAAATTCATTCCCGCCCATATGTCCCACGAGGCATCTCCCCGGCAGAATATCCGCCTGGCAGACTCCCCCGGCACCTTTCCCGGAAACAAATTCAAAACTCCCTCTCCGGAATCCCTGCCTGGCAATATTTAGTTTGCCCTATCCTCTTTTCCCACAATGCTTAACATAAATCCTCCTTTATCTATTCTTTTCTCGCAAAACACTTTATTACCCTGCTATCCTACCACATGTATCGGGATAAGTCAACTGTCCCGGGAAACATTTTTCCTGTTTTCCGGTATAACCGTTCCCGCAAGTTTCAATGCTCTATCCTATGGGGGACGAAACCGTGGCCGCGGTATCGCGTGTTTCTTTACCCTGGACCGGGTAGTCTGGCATCTCCAAAACAGCCTTTACCGACTCCGGCAGCCGGATCGTGAGGGAAATCTACTGCGGCACCGAAGACAGCAGTTTTCTGATCTGGCAGGCTGAATGAAGACGCCCCTGAAAACGCCAGGTTTGGTATATTGTCAAGATTTTATCTTTTTCCCGTCAATAAATACATATTTTACATGAGTGGAAACTTCAAAGGGACAGCCGTCAGTGATAACAATATCCGCGTCTTTCCCCTCCTCCAGGGATCCCACCCTGTCCGCGATGCCCGCATGTATGGCGGGATTTATGGTGATAGCCTGCAGGGCGGCAAAGGGATCCATTCCGGCCTGCACTGCCAGCCCCGCACAGAGCGGCAGATATTCCTGGGGAATCACCGGGGAGTCCGTGATAATGGACACCCTGCAGCCTGCTGCCGCCAGCACACCGGGCGTTGTCCAGCTCTTGTTGCGCAGTTCGAATTTGGACGCGCTGGTGAGCGTGGGCCCCACTGCCAAAGGCACATTTTCCCCTGCCAGTTCTTCCACGATCAGATGCCCCTCCGTCACATGCTCCAGGGTTATTTTCAGATTAAATTCCCTGGCAATACGGAGAGCCGTAAAGATATCCTCCGTGGCATGTGCATGCGCCTTCAGGGGAATCTCCCTTTTCAGCACCGGAATCAGCGACTCCATCTTGATGTCAAAAGCAGGCTTTTTAGAGACATCCTCCCCGGCCGCCTCCTTTTTCTCCATGTATTCCCTGGCCTTGAACAATGTTTCCCGCAAAAGGGCTGCAGTGGTCATACGGCTGGAGTCTTTTTTGTCCCGGTACACCCTTTTGGGGTTTTCCCCGAAAGCACATTTCATGGCCACACCGTCCCGCACCACCATATCGTCCACTCTCCTGCCCACCGTCTTGATGGTGGTGAAAGTGCCTCCCAGCACATTGGCGCTGCCCGGCCCCACACAGACGCAGGTGACACCTGCCCCTGCTGCCATGGCAAAAGCGGGATCCATGGCTTTTACGCCGTCAAGCCCTCTCATCTGGGGACTTAAGATGTCATTCATCTCATTGTAGTCCATTCCCTCATAGCCGATGCCATAGCCATCCAGTCCGATATGTCCGTGGGCCTCCACAAAGCCCGGATATACCTGCAGTCCTTCCGCATCCACTATTTCCGTGCCCTCCGGAATCTCCAGATGCTCCCCCACGGCCCTGATTTTACCGTTCTCTACCAGAATATCTCCCCGGAACGGCTCTCTTGTTACGGCATTGTGTATCATGCCATTTTTTACACACAACATAGTATTTCTCCTTTTTTTAATTTCCTCTCCGCTTCTGTGCTCCCCTTGGTGCCCCCTCGCTTTGAGTCTGTTTTTCTTAGTTCCGTCTTTCCGATTCTGCGGCCCCTTCCCCATTACTTTGTCATAGTCTCTGCCAGCCTGCGTCCGATTTCTGCCAGGGCGGCCCGGTCTGCCTTGCATATCTTTCTGTCATAGGTGTAAAAGCCGTTAATCTCATCTTCCACATCACTCAGCTGTGTATAGATACACCCGCAAAGTCCCTTGTCCACCTGGGGCAATATGACCTTCTCATACATTTTCCTGATTTTTTCGTTAAGTTCCCGGGAATCCTTACATATCCCATAACCGTACCGGATATACTTCGTATAAAAATGTCCCGGCACTTTGTAAGAATACCCGCCGCATTCCGATACCAGAACCGGCTTCAGGGGCTCATCCGGCACCACCAGGTCTTTGAAATAAATATGCTGGCTGTCAAAATCGCTCTTCGTTCCGGGGAACCATCCGGACGCGGCATCATACAGTCTTGTGTCGTCCAGCTTCCTGGCAAGCATATACATTTCATCACCGGAAAACTGTCCCCAGCCTTCATTAAAAATCGTATATGCAATTACGCTCGGATGATTGTGCAGGTGCCGGATGGTTTCCTTCATATGCTCCACAAAGAAATCACGGCGCTTTTTCCTGCCCCGGGGCCTGCCATCCTTTTTCCTGTAAAATCCAATGGTGGGCAGGGCCGTATCCCTGATCCAGGAATAAAATCCGCTGTTGACCATATCCTGCATGACCAGCATTCCGTGGAGATCACAATAATAATAAAAACATTCCGGCTCGATTTTGATATGCTTCCGCAGCAGGTTCATTCCCAGCTCCTTCATGCGCAGAATGTCACGGCGGTATTCCTCCTCTTCCGCGGGAAGGTAAATACCGTCACAAAAGTATCCCTGATCCAGCACGCCCTGCAGGAATACCGGCTCTCCGTTCAGACAGACCCTGGGTATTCCGTCTATCTTTTTTACTTCCACACTCCGGAGCCCAAAATAGGATGCAACCCTGTCCTCCCCCATTGTAATCTTTATTTCGTATAAAAACGGATTGTCCGGCGTCCACAGAACCGGGACGCATTCACTGCCGTCTGCCCTGCGGATCCGGGTCATGTCAATCTCTGTCTGCAGCCCCTCAGCCTCCACCGGCCAGGAGCTTCCATCCGGAAGCCTGACTTCCACCCGGATATGCCCTTCTCCGGTGCTGCTGCCCGCCGCAATCCGCACTTTCTCCGTGTCCGCGGTGATATCCAGCCCCGTGATATAATTTTCCGGCACCCATTCCATCCATACACTCTGCCAGATTCCGCTCACAGGCGTGTACCACATGCCACCCCTGGCCTTGCGCTGCTTTCCGTAAGGATAGCAGGCGGACAGGGTATCCTTTGCCTTCACCTTCAGCAGATTCCTCCCCTGCCGCACCGCTTCCGTTATGTCAAAAGTAAAAGGCAGATAGCCGCCCTCATGCTTTCCCAGATACCGGTCATTTAAAAATACTTCCGCCACCTGGTCCACCGCCCCGAAATGCAGAAGCAGTCTCCTGTTCTTTTTTATGCGGGGCATCGTAAACTTTCTGACGTATTCCAGACGTGTGCCCACAGGTCCCCTATATTCCGAAAGCAGGGACTGGGGCGGAAACGGCACCTGAATATCCCTGCCGTTCATCTTCCAGGTTCCGTTCAGACTGTAAAAGCTGCTCCTCCGCATCTGGGGACGGGGATACGCATCCCAGGGCTTTCTGTCTCTTGCCTTCTCCCTCTCTGCCAGAAGCCTCTCCCCACACTCACTCACCAGCCGGTAATGTACTCCCCGCACTCCCCGGAATATCATCCGGGCTCCCGCAGCCGCCAGCACCGTGACAGCTGCCGCAGACCCAAACCTGCCCCCGCTTTTTTTCTCCATATACCCCCTCTTTCTTTTCACGGACCTTCCTTCCGGTAACCATGCCCTTCTCAGGAAATCCCCTCCACACAGTTTGCCATGAGCATGGCTATGGTCATGGGCCCCACACCGCCGGGCACCGGGGTGATGGCAGATGCAACAGGTGCCACACTGTCAAAGTCCACATCCCCGCACAGCTTCCCTTCCTCGTTTCTATGAATTCCCACATCTATGACCACGGCCCCATCCTTTACAAAATCCCTGGTCACAAACTTCGGTTTTCCTATGGCTACCACCAGAATATCGGCCCGCCTGGTGATTTCCTGCAGATTTCTGGTTCTGGAATGGCATACCGTGACAGTTCCGTTCTCCCTGGTCAGCAGCATGGCCATGGGTTTTCCCACAATATTGCTCCGCCCCAGAACCACGCATTCTTTCCCCTCTATCTCCACGCCGGAGCGCTTCAGAAGCTGGATAACGCCCGCCGGCGTGCAGGACACATAGCCGGGTCTCCCGATGCTCAGGTTTCCCACATTGACCGGGTGGAACCCATCCACATCCTTTTCCGGGTCAATGGCAAGCAGCACCCTGTCCTCGTCGATATGGCCGGGCAGGGGGAGCTGTACCAATATACCGTTTACATCTTTTCGGTTATTCAGTTCCTTTATCGTGTCAAGCAGTTCCTCCTCCGTGGTCTCCCCCGGCAGTTCATAGGAAAGAGAGCGGATTCCAATGTACTCGCATGCCTTTTTTTTGTTTCTCACATACACGGCTGAAGCCGGGTCATCCCCCACCTGTATCACCGCCAGGCAGCGCTCCTGCCCCTGCTCCTTCATTTCCGAAACCCTCTCCCGCAATTCTTTTTTGATCTCCTCGGAAATCTTTTTTCCATCGATCATCCTGCACATACGCTTCTCCTTTTCATCTCGCTTTTCCCACTGTCCTCCGAAACCATAATATAATCAAGCAGGGGAATGCTCTTCTCCACTACTCGCCGCGCGCCCCGCTTCAGCGGCATAATTCCAAGTGCGAAGAGTCGCACTTTGGGCACGGGGCTGTGCACAAAAATGATGTGCGCTTCAGCGCATATGGAATCAAAAGCCGAAACAACTCCCGCTGTCCCCGGCGCCGCTGTCCGTTCAGTACACATACAGCGCCCGGCCGGTAATCTCCCAATAGCAGTAAAGTATCCCGTCCAGCGGCACACACCAGTATCTCACCGGATCGGTAGAGTATGCATAGGCCATACAGATCAGGTTTCCGTAGCCGTCCACCACCGCGGAACCGGAATCCCCATGCACCAGCTCCACTGTCACTTCCGTATGCTGCAGCATTCCCTGCCAGTCAAAATCCTGCCTCACTTTCACCAGTTTTCCCCTGGTGGTATGCAATATCCCGCCTTTTCTGTCGATACGCTCCAGGGCCAGGTTGATATCCTGCTGGTCCAGCTTATCCCAGTATGTCTTGTCAATATGTACTGTCATCAGCTGTTCCAGAAGTTCCTCCGGCACATCCTCCAGGGATACCACGGCAACTCCCACATCGAAAATATCGCTGGTGCCCAGCGTCTTCCCCGGCACTGCCGTTCCGTCAAAAAAATAAACGTCCCATTGGTCATATTTTCCCACCACATGGCTGTTGGAACAAATATAGATCTCCTCGTCCGTGATCTCCATAATATAGCCGGAACCGGAGCTGTATCCCCCTCTGCCCAGACCATGGTACAGCTGTACAAACGCCGGACGCATATACTCCAGCGTCTCGTCCATATTTTCGTATTCTGCCGCCCCTGCATCGTAAATATTGGGCGCTCCCAGAATGGTATCCGTTCTGTAGTCAATCTGCCTGCGTCCGATCAGATCCTGAATTTCATCCGGCGCGGCCACCAGAACCCTGGCCTCCTCCACGGTTTCCAGTCCGTACTGGTCCTGAACCACATAGCGCAGCACATAATCGCCGTTTTTTTCCAGGTCCACTTCCCCGTCATCCACCCGGATCTTCCGGGTCAGATCCCCGTCCAGATCATCTTCCGCCCCTATATCTTCCAGGTAGTCGGGCAGACTCCCCGGCACGCAGTAAAAATCATGTATCCCCGAAAATACCGGGGCCGTGTCCACTGTGACGGATACCTGCCCCCTGGTCTCGTTTCCCGCACTGTCCCTGGCAAGAACTTCCACTTCATAGTTTCCCGCCTGTTCAAACCGGATCTCACCGAGAAGCTCCTCTCCCCGGGAAAAGTACGCCCGGGCTTCCGGATCCACATCGGACACGCCGCCGATCACATCCTCCACGGTACAGTCCCTGCCCGCCGCCAGATATACCCGGCCCTCTTTCCAGATAATTTCCGGGGCAATGGTATCCTGAATGGTCACTTCATAGACAAATTCCTTTTGTCCGTGATGCACGGTCAGCTGATACGTTCCCGTGTGCTCCTGGTCCACCCCGGACAAGTCCAGCTCCCCCAGATGAACCGACCAGTCCGAGCCGGATAGATAATCCGTGATATCCTGGCTGAGGGAATCCCCGTATTCGCAGGTCATCTCCCGGAAGACAGGAACCACCCTGTATATATTGTAATAAAAGAAAAGCAGCCCTGCGACAAGCAGGAGCACACCGCCCAAAAAAGCGGCCGCCTTCCAGCCCGGCTTCTTTTTATTCTTACTTTCCAACGTTTCCTTCCCCGTTCCCGTTTTCTTTTATGACCGGGCACCCTTGCCCGGACTTCCCGCCCCCTGACGCAGCCCGGGCCTTCCGTCATATAAAAGCTTAGCATTGAAAAATCCGTTTGTCAACCACCGCAAAATCCGTATTTGCGGATTTTCTGCCATAAGACTTACCGGAAAGTCCCCAGAATTTCATGCGCCAGTTCCCGGCAATATTCATACGTAAAACCGTCATCCTGTTTTATGATCTCATTCCTTGCTGCCATTTCCGGCGTATACTGCGCAAGCGGCCAGACGCTGACGCCCCCGAATCCCTGCTCCACATGGCAGACCACCGGCTCGGCATCGTAAGATTTGATCACCGCCTTATTTTCATCATCCAGGCCGATAGTCACTTCCACCATGGCTCCCACCATCCGGTTTGCCACGCCCTCCCCGGTACCGGAGGTCCAGTTTACAAAATTTCCCAGGGAATAATATACCAGTGCGCTTCTGTCCCCGCCATCCACCCACTCAAACGGCTCTATCACATGGGGATGCGTGCCCAGAACCAGATCCGCACCGTTTTCCGCAAACCACTCGGCCCAGTCTTTCTGTTCCTGGCTGGCAGACAGGAGATATTCCGTTCCCCAGTGAGGGCAGACCACCACAAAATCCGCCTCCTGCCTGGCCTTCTGCAAATCCCTCTGCATCTTCTCCTTCTCCATCAGATCCACCGCAAAAGGCATGTCTTCCGGCAGGGCAATCCCATTGGTGCCATAGGTATAATTCAGTATGGCAATCCGGATTCCCTCCTGCTCATACACATAAATTTCCTCCTGGCCCGCACTGCTGTCATGAATGCCCAGCACCGCCATGGAAGGATGCTTCTCCCGCCAGTAGGAAAGGCAGTTCAGAATTCCCTTCTTTCCCTTGTCCAGCGCATGGTTTGTGGCGTGAAGCACCACATCAAAGCCGGCTTCCGCCAGGGCGTCCCCCAGTTCATATGGTGCGTTAAAGGCCGGATAACCGGACACACCCAGTTCCTCTCCCCCGATGATTACCTCCTGGTTTACCAGAGCCAGGTCCGCGGAAGAAATCTCCTCTTTCATTTGCGCAAAAACCGCCCCGAAATCATAGCCTCCCTCCGGCAGCCTGCCGCTGTCTGCCACGGGCGTGTGCAGAAGGATATCCCCCACCATCACCAGCCGGATTTCCCTGCCGCTTCCCCCGTCCGGCTCTTCCTCTCCGGACATCATTTTGCCGTCTTCCCCGGCACTTTCCTGTATTTTTTCGGAGCCAGCGCCGCTTCCTTCTCCCGGCATCTGCACTTCCCCGGAGACAGCCTCACTTCTGCCGCCCGCGGCTCCTATTTCCCCTGTTCCTCCGGACAGGTCCTCCCGGCTGTCGGTGCGTCCGCTTCCCCACAGCATCACCGTTGTCAGAATCACACATGCCAGCCCGCCCAGACACAACATTCTGTGCCGCCTTTTATCATACCTTATTCTGCGATACCGCCTTCTTTTTCCCATAAACACATTTCCTCTTATTTCTTACTCTTAAGCATCCTGTCTGCCCTTATAAATTCATCATATCTGCCCATCTTTCCTTTGTCAATCCATTGCCAAATTCTTAATCCCGTTTTCGTGGAAATAAGGAAGAATATGATGCCTTTCCGGATTGGGAAAGCGTGAAATCCAAAAACATTCGTGGTATGATAAGTAAAATAACGTACCACAAAAAAATTTATTTTTCCTGTAACGAAACGCTTCCCAATCGGATATAAGCAGTGGAATCTCCCCGCTGGCGCCGGCGGGCCCCTTTGATTCCTTTACATTTACCGGAAAGGAGAAGCCCATGGATGAGCTGTATACACAGTATTCCCAGATTGTGTTCCTTTTTCTGTATACAAAATGTCATGATCAGGCACTTGCCGAAGACCTGATGCAGGAGACATTCTTAAAGGCCCTGGAATCCCTGGACAGCTATGACAAAAGCTGTAAATTATCCACCTGGCTGTGTCAGATTGCAAAACACCTTCTGTACCAGTACTGGTCAAAAACCAACCGTATGCGGCTGGAAGAACTGGATGAAACCATGGAATCCGGCCAGAACACGGAACGGCAGGCCATGGCAAGAATCGAGCTCATGGATGTGTGGGAAAGGCTGCAGCAACTTCCTGCCGACACACAGACGGTCGTAAAACTCAGGGTTCTGGGAGAATTATCCTACCGTGAAATCGGCCTGGCGCTGGGAAAAAGCGAAAACTGGGCCCGTGTTACTTTCTACCGCGCGAAACTGCTTTTGGCAGAACAAAAAGGAGGTCACTTATGGAAAAAATAAATTGTGAAATCATCAAAGATCTGATTCCCTCTTACATGGATGGAATCTGCTCGGACACCACAAAACAGTGTGTGGAAAAACATATTGCAGACTGCAGTAACTGCCGCAGAATAACGGAATTTTATAAAAACAACATGCTGTCAGGCGATAAACTGGAGCAGAAAGAATGGAACGGTCTGAAAAGAATTAACGACATCATGAAACTGCAGAGCCTGATCTGTTCCGGCATTCTGATGCTGCTGATCTTTCTGGGAGTGTGGGTCTTTTTCATCAACCGGGATATTTCCCTGTTCATTCCCCAGACTTTTTTGTTTATCGCATTCATCCTTGTCACACTCCTGTCCGGCCTTGGCTGCAGGGAAAAAAAGTCTCCGGAAAAGCGGGAATATCTGCTGGGGGTACTTTCTTTCGGCTTCAGCTTATATTTTCCCATTGTTTATTTCCACTTAATCCGGGAAATGCGGCAGGGTGCCGAACTTATTTTCGGCATGGAATTACACAAGACAGGTCCTTTCCTGGAGCGTCAGCTGATCGTTGCTTTTATTGTCCAGGCGGCGCTCTTCCTCTATAATCTGCTATGCATCATCCGGCAGAAGAAAAGCTGCCACTGGCTGCTGTGTCTCAATATGACCGGAATCTTTCTGCTTCTGCGGTATGATCTCTGGATGAAATATATGGACTCGGTAGAAACCCTGCTGCGGTCATTGATGAAGGATACCCTGGAAGTTTACGCCATCGGTCTGCTGGGGATTCTGGCGAGCATACTGATTACCAGAAAAGTCCAAAAACCCATAGCCGGATGAGGCAGTCATTTCCCCGTCCATGGCATATTACAAAAAGAGCCACAAAAATAAGCTTGACACCCACCGGGAAATGGGATATAGTAGTCTTCAACAAAATAACCGCTAGGGGAGCACATCGCTGAGACTGAAAGGGTGCCCTGGCACCCTTTCTAACCCTCACTACTTGAACCGGATAATACCGGCGTAAGGAAGCAACACAGAACAAAGCAGGGAAAATCCATCCGTAACCATGTCCCATCCCTCTCTGCCGGTTCTGCCGATGTCGTTCCTCCTTAGCCAGAATTAAGGAGGATTTTTTATGTTGTACAATGTAATCAGGGACGGGGACAATATCAGCTACATCCCCACCGTTGCGGGCAGAACAGCCCTCACTGCACTCTTTCTCATCCTGCTGGCCGCCGCCGTGTTCCTGGCGGGGAAAAAATCTGCCGGGAGCCAGGATGCCGTCTCCCGAAAAACTTCTGCCCGGCTCACCGCCAGGCAGCTGTCTTTCTGTTCCGCCGCCATCGCCCTGGGCACTGTTTTGTCCAATATCAAGCTGTATGAATTTCCTTTCGGCGGCTCCGTCACTTTACTGTCCATGCTGTTTGTCTGCCTTCCGGGCTACTGGTTTGGTCTGAAGGCAGGTCTGGTCACCGGTATGGCCCACGGTATTCTCCAGCTGATCATAGGCCCCTATGTCATCCATCCCCTGCAGCTGCTGATGGATTATCCCCTGGCCTTCGGCGCCTTCGGGCTTTCCGGCCTGTTCACCGACCGGAAAAACGGCCTTCTGAAAGGCTATGTGACAGGAATTGTGGGCAGATGGCTCTTCTCCACCCTTTCCGGCTGGATCTTTTTTGCCGAATATGCCTGGGAAGGCTGGCATCCCCTGCCCTACTCCCTGACCTACAACGCCATTTACATCTTCTCCGAAGGCGCCCTCACCCTGGCCATCCTGGCAATTCCCCATGTGCGGGAATCCTTCGCCAGGGTCAGAAAATTAGCCCTGGAAATCCAGTAGGGGAAGCTTCATCTTCCACTGCTCGCCGCGCGGGGCGCATGTTGCGCTAGCAACATTCTTCCTTATGCGCCACTGCTCAATCCAGCAGGGGAATGCCCTTCTCCACTGCTCGCCGCGCGGGGCGCATGTTGCGCTAGCAACATTCTTCCTTATGCGCCACTGCGCATAAAATCAAAATAGTCTGCAGACCGCAGACTATTTTTTGTGAGACCGTATTCCGTTTTTGTGAGACAGATGCTGCGCATTTCACTTCTTTTTCATATCCGCATCCTGTATAATATGCGGAATCTGGGACAGCAGGTTATCGATGTCCTCAAACATGACGCTCTTTGTGGTTCCCAGGGTGCTGGCCCGCTCAATATGCATTACCACATCCTGGTACCTGGACCGGATTTCATCAAAAAACTGGCACAGCACCTGCAGCGCCTGCCGGGAATCGTCGATGACACCGGAAATTTCAGACTGCACATCGGAAGCCCCTTCTGCCGCCGATGTAATCTTATCAAAAGAATCGGAGGTATTGTTCACAATGTCAAATCCCTTCCCCAGTGCATCCTGGGAAGCCAGGATACTGTTGCTCAGCTGGCCCGCGCCCGACTCTACATTGCGGACGCCCGCATCCACATCATCTGTCAGTTCTTTGATTTCCTTTGCCAGTTCCCTGACCTTTTCCGCCACCACGGCAAATCCTTTTCCCTGCTCACCGGCCCTTGCCGCCTCTATGGAAGCATTGATGGCCAGGATATTCGTCTCGTCCGCAATGGAAACAATTTTCCCCATGCACCGCTGAATGTCCTTCACCGCCCCCTGGAGCTGGTCAAAAGTAGTCTCCATGGCGCTGTAGGATTCCTGCACATGCACGGAAGTGTCCTTCAGTTCCTGCACCATATCCTGGGCCCGGGACACTGTCTGGGTAATGTCTTCCTTCACCTGCTCGAACCGGCCGGCGCTGTCGTTAATCCCGCTGAGTGACTGGCCGAATTCCTCCAGCTGTGACTGAAAGTTATCCGCCTGATCCAGCACCTGGGCAAAACTGCTGCCCACCATTCCCAGCTCGGAAAGGGATTCCACCTCTTTCCTGGCAAGCTCTTTCTGGTATTCCTTAAAAGTTCCCGTCATGTGCATAATCGGATAAAGGCTTTTTTCATCATGATGAAGCTGTCCTGACTTCTGTCCGCCATTTTTTGAAAACAACATACCTTGTACCCCCTATTCAAACACAACACAAGTCATGGACTGGTTGACAAACTGGTTATTATAATGTTCCCCATACCCTACAAATCCGGCGTGGCTGCCCAGGGCTCCCATCTCCTGCAGATAGGGCTTCATGTACTGGTTCTCACTGAACAGTTTATAGCGGAACAGACAATTGACAGAAAACACAGCCGAACGCCTGGGGAAATCACGGCAGATTTTCTGCAGGGTATTCCTGACAACGGCCCTGTAATCCGCCAGTTCCAGCAAAACCAGCACATCCGAATCATTGACCTGCCGGAAGCATGCCAGTGCATTGCCATTGACTTCCTTAATGGAAATGATACAAGTATCATCCCCGTTGATCTTTCCAAAGGGATTTTTGAATGTCTGCGTCAGAATCTGCTGGTCCGACACATGCAGAATACTCTGGTACACCTGCTTGGCAGGCTTTCCGTTCAGGGAGCCCAGTATGTAATTGGCCCTGTCTGTATTTGATGCGATAAAACGGTAATTTCCATACGGTCTATAGATATTTTCCTTATAAGTCTTTACCCTTCCGTTGTGATTCCTGATCAGGGCATATGCCACTGCATCCTCATATATTTTTCCGTTGGCGGATATCTTCCCCCCGTCACCGGTTCCCCCCATCAACTGGATGCCATGCTGTCTCAGTACCGTGTAAAATGTAGTCAGCACACAGGCATCATTTCCCGCACAGAAATCAATGCAGACCGTATTATGCTTTGACGCGTCTATCTTCCGCACATCCTTTTCCAATCGTTCAATATACTTGATGGGCATGGAGGATACCTGCTCCAGCACATTTGCCACAGCGCTGACACCTTCCGAAAAAGCCACAACGCCCACTCCGTTTTCCACCATCCTCGTGTCGTAGCTCATGCCGATACAGCCGATACTGGGTACACCCGGATACAGCTTCTCCAGAGTCTTTACATGCTCTTCAAACTGAGTGTTATTTGACAAAAGCATGATAAATTGGGGACTGTCCAAATTACGGACTGCTTCGGACAGGTTTCCTCTCTGGCTCATTCCAAAAAATTGCCTCATACAGCAGCCTCCTTTTCCTCTGATCCATTTTTACAAATTTTGATATTAAGTCTGATTATACTTTATCACAGGCCGGGTCGTCAATACTTTTCCCTTTTTCCGTCAGTGTTCCGTAACCAATTATATTCACAATCCGGCAAAAAGCTACCTGTTTTTTCGGAATCCCACCGCCCGCAGCCTTCCTCTCCACATAACCGTGCAATCAGGCAGGGGAACGCTCTTCTCCTCTACCCGCCGCGCGGGGTGCATGTTGCGTCAGCAACCATTTTCCTTATGCACCCATGTGCAATCAATTAGGGGAATGCTCTTCTCCCCTACCCGCCGCGCGGGGCGCGTGCAGCTTTCGCTGCTAATTTCCTTACGTGCCCCTGCGCACAAAAAGGGTCCCTGCAGGGCCGTGACACAATCCCGTCTCACCTGCTGCCCCGGACAGACACATACTGGCAGCATCCATCCAGAATTCCCCTGTACTCAAAACCGTTTTTCAGGGCAATATGTTTCGTTGCCTCTTGTCCGGGAATACATTCTATGACGGCATCCCGTTCCATTTCCTTTGTTTTTTCAACCAGGCACTTTGTCAGCTCGTCCGCATAACCTTTGTGCCATTCCTCCGGCCGCAATACCCATCCGATCTCCATGCACTCTTCCCCGCAGGCATGATAAATGATATATCCCGTAAAATGTCCGTCCCCATCCTCCACCGCGTAGATCAGCGGGGGCAGGGACAGCCCTGCCTTATGCAGAAAGGCTTCCGTATCTGCCAGGGTGTACACCGGCTCCAGATACCGCATGACTCTCTCATCCGAAAGCAGTTCATACAAGCACGGAAGGTCCCCTTCCCGCATCCGGCGCACCGTCAGCCTCTCCGAGTGGCATAAAATCCCGTTTTCACATAAATCCTTCCCGTTCATTGTGCGGCTCCCCTTTTCCCATATTTAACCCCATTTCTGCGCGGCCTTTTGCGCATGTCAAGTTTGTGGATGC
>CAJTLR010000023.1:17674-48694 GCA_910577185.1 uncultured Acetatifactor sp. | reverse complement strand
CCTCTGCCGTTTCCGTCGACTCTGCCGAAGATGTGTCCAGGGTTTCTTCCTGGCCTTCTTCCTTCCCGCAAGCTGCCATGATACACATTAAAATACCTGCCAGAATAACCGCATACAGTTTTTTCCGCGTAAATATCTTCCTGCCTCCCGCTCTGTTTTCGATTTTGTTCTTCCCTATTCTGTTTCCCATTCCTCTGCTCATAGTCCCACCGCTTGTCATTTATTTTTTGTGATATCTGTTATCCGTTCTTCCATAAGGAAACCGTTTCCCTGCCCGGTTGTCTTTCCCAACGCTTCGTTTTTGCGTCTTTATATTTATGTTTTTTCATTTCCCATAATTTATTTTTCCGTCTCTTTATCCCTGACTCCCCATTTTCAACGGTTCACTTTTGCGTCTCTTCGTTTCTGTTTTCATTTCCCCGTTTTCCCATTCATCTGCCTGACAGTTTCCGCTTCCGTCCCGCACCGTCAATGGCAGTGCCCCGGAAAACACAAAAAGTCTCTTGAAGCCAGAGAAATCACTCCTCCCCGCTGCCTCCGGCGCCGGTCCTGCCCTTCCCTTTTTCATCCGGCACATACCTTACGATATCCTGCAGGGCACACTCAAAAATACCGCACAACCCGTCCAGGGTGGTAGTGTTCATGGGCTTGTTGTTCCGCAGTTTGTCGATGGTGGCGCCGGATACCCGGTGCCTGGTGACAAGGGTATAGGTCGTCTCCCCTGACTGCCTCAGTGTTTCCCAGAAAGGTTTATAGTCTATCATTTTCTGCCACCTGCCTTTATCCCCGGTACGGACATTCCCCTGCCTCCGGCTGCATCACCCATAGGATAATCCCGTAACCTGCCGCCGTGCGCATTCTTTCACAGAGGACTATCCTTTCCGCACTTTTTGTAACTACGTCCTTTTTTTGACGTAATTTTGTACATCCGTATATTTTCACCTTTTTTCCTATTCCGGGAACAAATGTATAAAAATACATTGTTCTGAATATTATTGCTTCCAAAAAGTTCGTCTTATGTGCATATAAGGCGAACTTTTTATTATTTTGCAATTAATTAATATTCAAAATTCAGTATGTGATCTGTCTGAAATCAGTATATATTTGATATAAAGTTCAATTGTGCGCCGCAAAAAGTGAATCCGCTTTTTAGCAGCCATATTTCACACTTACAGGGCATCACAATTCCATGTAAAATGCCGGTATTGAGCTCAGCCATTTCGCTTTATCATTATGAAAAAATATTGTCTGTGAAGCAATTTGCCGGAATTTCACTGCAGTGAAATTCCTTAAGTCAGCAATATTGCCAAAAAAATGTAAAAAAAAGAATTCACTTGCAATATGGAGGCAAAAGGTATAAAATAATGGATATTATTTAAAAAAGTTCGCCTTATATGCACATAAGGCGAACTTTTTTGTCTCTTTTGAGACATATTTCCAGTCCCTTTTCAGCGAAATGCCGCCGAATCAGAAAACCGGTAATTTCACAAAAAACTGCCGATAGAATAAAGAAGGAATCATACCCGCTTCCGGGAACTGCCGAAAAAAATATAGAAAACTATCAGAGTAGTATTGACAACACTTTACTACTGTGATAGTATGGAACCGTAAACTATTGCAATAGTATATAATGAGCAGCTCAAAACCAGGAGGTCCAAAATGCATATCAAACTGTTTGACTCTGAACTAAAAGTAATGTCCGTATTATGGGAGAAAGGCGACAGCACCGCAAAGCAGATTTCTGATATTTTAAACAAGGAAACCGGCTGGAATGTAAACACCACATACACTGTCATCAAAAAATGCATCGCAAAAGGTGCCATTGAACGCCGGGAGCCGAACTTTGTATGCCATGCACTGCTCTCCCGGGAACAAGTTCAGGCAACAGAGACAGATGAACTGATTGACAAGATCTACGGCGGTTCTGCCGAAATGCTATTCGCCTCACTGCTCAGCAGAAAAAAACTTTCGGACAGACAAATTGAAGATCTGAAGCAGCTGGTGAGAGAAGGGAGGTAAGGTCATGGGAATGATACAAAGAAGTTTTTACGGCGGAATTTTAATTATAGTCATTCTGCTGTTCAGGGCGCTGCTGCTGAACAAGCTTCCCAAACGGACATTTCCGGTTTTGTGGAGCCTGGTCCTGGCGCGCCTGCTGGTTCCTTTTTCCTTTTCTTCCGTGTTCAGCATCTATTCCCTGCTGGAGCAACAGACCGAAAACATTTCCTCCCCACTGGACCACTACGGCATGGCCATGGGAACAGGAATCGCTGCCTCTCCCGTGCAGTCTGCCTCCCATGGACTATCCGCGGAAGCCGGTGTCCTTAGCCTTTCCGTGGAAAAAGCATTCCCGGTGTTGTCTGTGGTGTGGTGTGTGGGTCTTCTTCTCTGCGGAGCCTTTTTCGCCGGAGCATATCTCTACTCTGTCCGGCAGTTCCGCAGGGCCGCCATTGTGGAAAACAACTGGATTCATCACTGGCAGCGCCGGCATAAGGTCCATCCTTTTATTTCTGTCAGACAGTCGGAATTAATTTCCGCTCCCCTGACTTACGGCATTATCAGGCCCGTAATTCTGCTGCCAAAGCAGCTCATATGGGAGGACCGCCGGGAACTGGAATATGTCCTGCAGCATGAATATATGCATATCTGCCACTGTGACGCGGTACTCAAACTGCTTATGGTGACAGCGCTATGCCTTCACTGGTTTAATCCTCTTGTGTGGGTCATGATGAAATTTCTCAACAAGGATATCGAACTTGCCTGCGACGAAAGCGTTCTGAGGCGTTTTGGGGAGCGGGCCCGGTCCGGATACGCCATGGCCCTTATCGATATGGAAGAAAAAAAGCTGCGCCCTGTCCCTTTTTACAACGGATTCAGCAAAAACGCAATTGAAGAAAGGATAAAATCGATTATGAAATATAAAAAACTTACTTATGCCGCAGCGTTCTCGGCATCGCTGCTGGTAGTACTTGTGGCCTTATGTTTTGCCACTTCTGCCAGTCAGGCCCAGGCAGCCCCGGCCCCGGTGCCGGTACCCATTTCCACAGCCGATACGGATCCTGATGGCACCCCCCTGGATCCTCCCGGGGACGGCCGGGTGCCGGAACCGGAAAATCAAAATCTCCCGGATGCCGGCAGCGAATCTGCCCCTTTGCCGTCTCCCGATGAAACCCCGGAAAATAACCTGCCCTCCGAAACCGGGCAGTCACAGCCAGAAAACCTGGACGCCATCCGTGAGACCGCAACGGCCTTCTGGGAAGCTTACCTGACACAGGACCGGGAGTCCCTGACACAGTATCTTTCGGACAGCTACTCCGGAGAACCCGAATTCTTCCCGGATGGCCAGGATGGTCATGTGGCAGCGGAAGTCAATCTTCTCAACGTGAAAGGACTGGAGCCGGTCCGGTTTTCCCCGGACGGCACTCTGGGAATCTGGCTGGAATTCAGGCCGGCTGCCGGGGCGGATTATCTGGAATACCTGCAGATAACCCTGCTGGAAGAAGAGGACGGCTGGAAAGTCGTTTCTTACGGGCTGGAGATGTAGGTACCGGAACCAACCGGAAAGATTCCTGCCCGGCTCATGAAACTACTCAAATGTCACCGTCTGTTCCAGGTATTCCGTCCTGATCACTATGTAAGGATATGTGGGCGTCTTATTGTCCTTCTGGGCCGCTTCCGGCCCCAGAAGGCTGGCGCTGACAACAATATCCGTATCCGTCAGATACAGTTCATCCACCGCGATACTGTATCCTCCCGTCTCCTGTTCCCCGTATCCGATACAGATATAGAGATTTTCATTGTCCGTGTAAGTAATCTCAAAAGCCGTATTCTTTTTTTCCTCAATAATGGTTTTCAGCTGCTCCGGGATTTTCTCCTCACCCAGAACCGTAAAATCCAGATCCCTCAGTTTGACCCTCTCCTGGCTGCTCAGGCTGCATCCCGCCAGAATCCAGATACAGACAATTAAAATTCCACAGAATCGAACCTTGCTCAATGGTAACCTCACAAATTTTTTCCTATTTTTCCTATATTTATGTACAGTCCGGAAAATGTATGCTAAAATGAGATGAATCTCAGAACCGTTCCTGCCTGCAGCCGCTGTGCACATGCATTCCGGCATCCGCGTCCCCTGCCGGGTCATAAGTGACGGCAGTCAGGTACAGTGCTGAAATAAGTATGTGAGGCTGATGATATGATTCGCTTTCTTCTTGTGGTAATATTTCTATTCATGTTTCTGATTCTGGGCATACCCGTGCTTCTGGTCTTGTGGCTGGTGGGAAAATCCAGGCCCGGGCTGAAGGACCGGGCTTCCAAGGCCATCGTCGGCTGGGCGTTTCGATGTGTCACCTTTTTCGCCGGCACAAAAATCATTGTGAAGGGACTGGAAAACATTCCTTCAGACAGCGCCGCATTGTTTGTGGGCAATCACCGCAGCTATTTTGATATTGTGCTCACTTACTACCTTTTCCCCGGAATCACGGGATATGTGGCCAAAAAGGAAATGCTGCGGTATCCCCTTCTGAAGGACTGGATGAAAAATATCCATTGTCTTTTCCTGGACAGGGATAATATCAAGGAAGGCCTCAAAACCATTCTGGCGGGAGTGGAAGAAGTCAAAAACGGGATATCCATGTGTATTTTTCCGGAGGGAACCCGAAACAAAGAGAATGACACATTTCTCGCCTTTCGCGAGGGCAGTTTTAAAATTGCGGAAAAAGGCGGCGTGCCCGTGATTCCCATGACCCTGGTCAACACTGCGGGTATCTTTGAGGACCACATCCCCTTTATTAAAAGAGCCACGGTAGTCATAGAATTTGAAGAACCCATATATCTGACAGATATGGACAGAAGCGCCAAAAAAAATCTGGGAGCCCAGGTCAGCAGCCTGATCTCCCAACGGTATTTTCAGTTAAAAGAGGAGCATGGCCTGACCCCGTAACAGTTCAGCGGCCCTGACTGAACTGTTACGGTTCCCCCTCCTCCCGGGTCTGCAGCGGCAGCGCCACGGTAAAGCAGGTCACTTCGTTCCTGCTGCGCGCACTGACGGTTCCCCCGTGGAGTGTCACAATTTCTTTTGCGATGGCAAGTCCCAGCCCGGCTCCTCCGTTGTTGGTGGATCTGGCGTCGTCCAGCCGGAAAAACTTTTCAAAGACAGCATCCAGTTTCTGGACCGGTATGGTCTTCCCCTTATTGGCAAAAGCAATATAAGCCTTATCTTCCACTGCCCTGCAGGAAACCCGGATTTCCGTGTCCGGATAGCTGTATGCTATGGCATTTTTCAGAATATTATTGAATACCCTGGCCAGTTTCTCCGCGTCTGCATAGACAGTGATGTCCTCTGCCGGGACTGATTCACTGTCCTTGCCCTTTTCCCGCCCCAGTTTCAGTCTCAATGTATTTCCGTGAGCGCTTAATATGGGATAAAACTCATCCGTCATCTGTACCAGCATAAAGTTTAAATTCACGCTCTCCTTTTCCAGTACGATCTGCTGTAAATTATAGCGCGTAATTTCGAAGAATTCATTGATCAGTTTTTCCAGTCTCATGGCCTTGTCCAGGGTAATCTGCACATACTTGGCCTTCTGCTCATCCGGCATGTCCCGCGCTTCCTCCAGAAGGCTTAAATATCCGATCACGGAAGTCAGGGGGGTTTTGAGATCATGGGCAAGATAGGTGATCAGATCGTTTTTTCTGCCGGCCTCTTCTTTCTGCAGCTGTTCCTGGCGCTGTATACCCGCCTTGATCTGGGCCATCTGCAGGGATATTTCCACATATTCTTCCGGAAATACCTCGGATGCCTCCCTGTCGTGGCGCATGAAGTCGCCTATCATTCTGCCGGCGTCCTGAATCACCTTTTTTTCCCGCCATGACGCATAGATGACCGAAACAAGCCTGATGGTGACCACCCAGATCAGGACCAGCACGATAAAAATCCGGAATACCAGGTCTTTCACCCGGGACCAGCGGATACTCTGGGTATTGTATCCGGCCTCCCACTCCCTCAGTTCCACATATTCGTGATAGATATAATTGCGGTCAAACCACTCCCGGACAAACCCGTTAAAAAAGTTGTCCAGCATCATGTATAGCAAATTACACAAAAAAAGGCCTCCCACTATCAGCAGCAGTGTAATGACAGCCCTCTTTATCTTTTTGTTAACCCTCAATTTTATATCCGCACCCCCAGACTGTCTTTATATACTTCGGATTTTCAAAAGAATCCCCCATCTTCTCCCGAAGATGCCGTATATGGACCGTTATGGTATTGTTGTTCTTGGTATAATATTCTTCCTCCCAGATCAGATGAAACAGCTCCTCCGCACTGACCACCTGCCCCTTCCGCTGACACAGGATCCGGAGAATGGAAAATTCCGTGGGAGTCAGGTTCAGGACTCTTTCATTCAGCAGACACTCATGGGTTTTTATATTCAGAACCAGTCCGGAAACCGACAGCACATCCTCCTGTGAACCTCCTGTGTTATATCTTGTATAGCGCCGCAGCTGCGCTTTCACCCTGGCCACCAGTTCCAGGGGCAGAAAAGGCTTTGTAATGTAGTCATCCGCCCCCATGGTCAGGCCGTTGATCTTATCCATCTCCCCATCTTTTGCGGTCAGCATAATGATGGGATAATTATATTTTTCCCTGATCCTGCGGCAAATTTCCAGTCCGTTTACACCCGGCAGCATAATGTCCAGAACCGCCAGCTCCAGCTGCTCTTTCTCCACAATCTCCAGCGCCTGTGCCCCATCATAACACTTTAACACCTGAAAATTTTCATTTTTCAGGTATAATTCCACAAGATCCGCAATTTCTCTCTCGTCATCCGCAATCAATATTTTTTCGTCCATTTTTCCGATTCCGTCCTTCCCGGCATTCCCAGGCCGCATATACCATATCATTATTTTCTCATAAATATATTATTAAGAAATTAATATTTTCTAAATTTTCCATGCATAAAAAAATATAGTCTTTTTAACGCCCCGCCGCATATTTACGCTGCTGTCACCAAGCCCCTGCCAAAGCCGGCGGTCAGGGCCGGACTCATTAGCGGAATTATCCACAATATCCATGACCAGGCAGCTGCCGGAAAGCAATGATCAGACGCACTACGGAAAAAACAGGAGGGCCATAAACCCTCCTGCCCCTATTCCAGTCAGACTGTCTGATGATGGGAAAATCATGGCGGAGCCGGACATACCCTTTCAGGCCTGCCCCTGAAAAGGATATCCGCTTATCCCGGCTTAAAATCACTCTGCCCTGGACTGCAGATATTCCAGCACCTTCGCAAATCCCATATCGTGGGACGCTTTGATCAGCACCGTGCTCCCTTCCGGCACCAGTCCGGCAAGGTCTGTCTCCAGCCCCTTCAGCAGCGCCTCCGTATCGGGAAAATGAAAAACCTTCGCTGTCTGCGCCGCATTGTCATAAGCCCCCTGGTACATATACCGGGATTCCTCCCCCACACACAGGATTCGCCCTGCGCCGGCCCTGGCGGCATGAATACCCGCCTCCCGGTGATAACGATGGGTTTCTTCTCCCAGATTCAGCATGTCCCCCAGAATCGCCACCTTCTCCGTGTCAGCCAGGGCCAGAAGGTCAATGGCTGCCGATACGGATGCGGGATTGGCATTGTAGCAGTCGTCAATGATGGTATAACGGTCACTGCGGATGATGTTGGTCCGCCCGCTGATGGTATTCACCCCCGCAGTCCCGGCGGCAATCTCCTCATCCGTCAGTCCCAGCAGCGCCGCCACACAGGCTGCAGCAGCAGCATTCAGCGCCATATGTTCCCCGGGCAGGGGAATCCTGACGGGAATTTCCCTGCCGGACTCCTGATTTTCCTGCTTTATCATCAGCCGGGCCTCGCTGCCCCAAAGCCCCTTACTCCGGATATCCCCCATGACAACTTCCTCCCGGGAGCTTCCCCCCAGTCCGAAGAAATGCGGCCTGTGCCCCCTGATCTCCCTCAAAGGAACCAGTTTGTCATCTTCCCCGTTCAGGCAGATCTCGCCGTCCGGAGCCATATAATCAAAAATCTCCGACTTTGCCCTCAGAATGCCATCTCTGTCAATCAGATTGTTCAGATGGCTCTGGCCGATATTGGTGATCACACAAATGTCCGGCCTGGCCATTTTGCTCAGGCGGTGCATTTCCCCGAATTCGCTGATGCCCATCTCCACCACAGCCACCTCATGCTCTTCCCTGATGTTCAGCAGTGTCAGCGGCACGCCTATCTCATTGTTGAAATTGCCTTCTGTCTTCAAAACCCTGTACCGCATGGACAGTACCCCGGCGATAAACTCCTTGGTGCTGGTTTTGCCCGAACTTCCTGTGATTCCCACCACTTTCACGGACAGCTTCCGCCGGTAGGCCTCTGCCATATCCTTCAGGGCCTGCAGAGGATCCTCCACCAGCAGATAACTCCCCCATTGCGTCCTGTCGGCATTGTGTTCCGCTTCCACCTGCTCCGGGGTTTTCCGGGTCAGTACCAGCGCTGCCCCTCGTTGAAACGCCGCCGGAATGAATTTATGTCCGTCTACCCGTTCCCCTTCCGTGGCTATAAAAACACCGCCCGGCTGAACCAGATTGGAATTGATTGCCACGGAACTGACACATGTGTCAATATCTGTCCCTTCCCTGAGCACCAGTTCTCCACCGCATGCTTTCGTAATTTCCCTGATTGAAAAGTTCATATTTTTCTCCATTTCTGCACAGCTTTTTCATCTTCTCCTGTTCCATTGCCGCCTGCGGCAAATGATTCCGTCATGCACATGTCTCTCCCTGCTGCCGCATCCCTTGTAAGAGGGATCATTCTGCCCCTGCCGGAACAGCCTGCCGCAAAATGGCCTCGCAAAGCTGTCCGAAATCCATGCCCGCCGCCGCTGCCTCCTGAGGCAAAAGGGAAGTGGCAGTCATCCCCGGCAGGGTGTTGGCCTCCAGGCAGAAAACTTCTCCCCGGTCATTCATGACAAAATCCATTCTTGCGTAATTTTTCAGACGCAGCGCCGTAAATACCCGCTCCGCGATATTCTGCATTTCCCCGGCCTTCTCCCCGGGAATCAGCGCAGGACAAGTCTCCACCGTGGTACCGGCCTGATATTTATTTCTGTAATCATAAAAGCCTTCTTTGGGTGCCATCTCGATCACCGGCAGGGCTTTCCCCGCCATAACACCCACGGAAAACTCCCGCCCTTTGATATACTGCTCCACGATCACCTCATCCCCATACCGGAAGGCTTCCTCTTTGGCCTTCCCGTACTCTTTTTCATCCCGGGCGATACAGACGCCGATGCTGGAGCCCCCGCAGCAGGTCTTGACAATGCAGGGCCAGGAAATCTCCTCCTGTTCCCTCTCCCCCTTTTTCAGCCGGAAACCTGAAGGGGTGGGAATCTGATGCGCCAGGAAAAGGTCTTTGGTGATACCTTTGTCCATGGCCAGACAGGAACCCACAAAGTCTGCTCCTGTATACGGGATTCCCAACAAATCAAAGCAGGCCTGGATTCTGCCGTCCTCCCCGCTGGCCCCGTGCAGCGCCAGAAAAACACAGTCTGCCTCCCGGCAGATTTCCAGCACATTGGGACCGAAAAATCCGCTTCCCCCATCTTTTCTGAGTGCTTTCACCGCCTCCAGGTCGGGACAGTCCTCCCCCACGGCTCCCACACGGGCAGCCCAGTCCGTTTCCCGCTCAAAAATGCCCTCCGTGTCTCCCTCCAGTCCCAGGTACACATCCAGCAGAATTGCCTGATGCCCGTTTTTCCGGAAAGCATGGTAAATCATACCGCCGGAACTCAATGACACATCCCGCTCGGAACTGATTCCTCCTGCCAAAACTACAATTTTCATCCGATTACCTCCCTGTCGTCCCCCAATACGCTGTTGGCCGCTGTCTATTGATAAATATTCCCCCTGCCGTCCATGAATGCCTGTCTGTCCTGACTTTCGGCCCGCAAAACCCATTTATGCCGCCAAACGTCCGGAGTTGTTATTATTTTAGCACAAACTGCCTATAACACAAGGGGAAAATCCGCAAAAGACGGATAATCTAATCGAGTAGGGGAGCGTTCTTCTCCTCTGCCCGCCGCGCGGCCCATACGCCGCTTTAGCGGCATATTCCAGGTGCGAAAAGTCGCACTTGGTGCACGGGACTGTGCAATCAGGCAGGGGAATACCCTTCTCCTCTGCCCGCCGCGCCGGGCGCGTGCAGCTTTCGCTGCTGATTTCCTCACGCGCCCCTGCGCATAAAAATAACAGTCCAGGACTTGTCTGAACTGTTATGAAACCGGCATCCGTCAGGAGGGTTTTCAGCCCTCCTGTTTTTCATAGACCACTCTGCCGTCGATTATGGTATAAAGGGTTTCCGTAAAGACTTCCATGGGATTCCCGCTGAAAATGGCAATATCCGCGTCTTTTCCCACCTCCAGGCTTCCCACCCTTGCCTCCACTCCGCAGATGATGGCGGGATGAATGGTAATGGCCTTATATCCTTCCTCCAGGGGAAGCCCGGATTTCACCGCCAGCCCCGCGCACAGCGGCAGGGACTGAATCAGGGATACCGGATGGTCGGTGGTAATGGCTGTCATGACGCCCGCCTGGTTCAGGATGCCCACTGTCTTAAAAGCCATGTTCTGCACCTCAATTTTACTCCTGCTGGCCAGATCCGGCCCCACAATGGCGGGAAATCCTTCTCCTGCCAGCTCCTCCGCGATCAGATGGCCCTCGGAGCAGTGGTCCAGGGTCATTTTCAGATTGAATTCCTTTGCGATCCTCACTGCCGTGAAAATATCGTCCACCCGGTGCACATGGGCCTTCAGGGGAATTTCCCGGTCAAGAACCGGGAGCCAGCATTCCATTCGGAAATCCTGCTCAAAATCCTCCCCCTTCTCCGCTGCCTTTTTCTTTCGTTCCCGGTAGGCCCGGGCACCGGTCAGTTCCTCCCGCAGCATTGCCGCAATGGCCATTCTGGTGGAAGGACTTTTTCCCTGGCCGGAATAATTTACTTTGGGATTCTCCCCGAATGCCGCCTTCATGGCCGCGGGCGCTTTCACCACCAGGTCGTCCACCCTGCGTCCCCTGGTTTTCAGGAAGGCAAACTGGCCGCCCACCACATTGGAGCTTCCCGGGCCGATCATGGCAGAGGTAATCCCTGCCCGGACCGCGTCGTCAAACGCCGCGTCCATGGTATTGACGGCATCCACCGCCCTTAAGTAAGGAGTGAGGGGGTCCACTGTCTCATTGCAGTCATCCCCCTCCATACCCTTTTTCTCCTCCGTAATTCCCATATGGCAGTGGGCTTCAATCAGGCCCGGCAGAATCAGCCCATCCCTGACTTCTATGACTCGCTCGCCGTTTTCAGGCCGGATGGCTGCCCCTTTTCTCTTCCCGATCTCCTTTATCCTGCCGTTTTCGGTCCGGATATAGCCGTCCGCAATATCCTTTCCCGCCATAGTCTTAATCAATCCGCCGATAATATACATACTGACCCCTCAGCCCTCTTTTAACGGAAAAGTGTCTCCGGATTGACGGGATTTTCATTTGCGGTAAGCTTCAGATAAAGATTGCTTCCCTCCACCGCAAAATACTTTGTGGGCGCTGCCACTACCGCGATAGTTTCTCCTTCCGACACATGGCTGCCCAGTGTCACATTGATGCCCTCAAGCTGTCCGTAAGTGATCCTGTAATTGTCTCCCAGATCCATGGTGATGGCATGGCCGATCTCTTCGTTTTCAAAAATGTCAATGACAGTACCTTCCGCACAGGCCACAACGGCGCTTCCCTCTTCCGATGCTATCACTACCGCATCATTGTATTTAAACTGGTCAAGCGTGGAGAAATACACACTGCCATCCATGCTGAACGGAATCAGCACTTCCCCGCTCACCGGCCGCAGCAGCCCGTCGCTTTCCGCAAAATGCAGCGTCTCGATAATCACGCCATCCCCGCTGGTGCTCTCCTGCTCCTGTGCCGCCTCTGTGCTGTCTGTTTCATCCGCAGCGGGTTCTTCCGTGGGCACGCTCTCCTGCACAATAGGCTTCTCCTTTGCAGGCAGCTCCGGGGCATCATTTACAGGCACATCCAATGCCCCCAGGCCTGCGTCCTCCAAAGCCTCGTCCGAAATGCCATCTGTCAGTCCCGGAATCGTCACCAGGCCGGAACCCGCTTCCATGGGCAGATAGTCCAGATCGTCCTCCAGGTTTTCCAGCTCCTGGGCAATATCCATGCCCTGGCTCTCCAGTCCGGTATCCACCTGATCTTCTGTCAGGTCATTCTGGGCAATCTCCTGAAATTTATCCTGGGCACTGTCTTCCATGGCCGTAAAATCCAGCATATAGCCGTCGTCCTGCTCTTTGGCATTGTCCGACTTCATATAAATTCCGGTCAGGGTCAGTGCAGAAAGCACGAATGCCGATGATGCGATCATAATGATACGTTCCTTTTTGGTATTATTCCTTCTGTTTCTTCTCATAGCTGCTATCCTTCCTCCATTTACTATACATTTCGTAACAAGCCCTGCAGAGCCCCGCATTGTTACTACATTGTCAATACTGCCGGCAAGCCATTTCCAATGATGATTTATTGTTTTGGCAACATTTGCTTTGTATTGCTTGCCATCAGTTTGTCCTATTGAAGGAAAAATATGCAATGATTCCATATAATTTGCGCATCATGAAGATACCGCACCGCACAGCGGAAACATCCAATATTTCTACCCGCAAAGCCGCTTGCGGCAAGGCTCTTTTGCCCCTGCCACGTAACATGAAGGCAAAAAAGCGGTGTTCCTATTTTCCCTGCCGGAAAAATAGGAACACCGCGTCTGCCTCGTATTCAGTTTTCATTTATTCTCTTTTACTCATTGTGTCGTTTATAGCCTTGGAAACGGTATTCCCTCCAGGTCATTTCCAACTACCGTTACACTCCAAAAAAACTTCAATTTCACCTTTAGCAGGCATTACACGCAGCGCCCCTTTTTTTGTTGTAATAATGGACGCTGCCGCATTTGCATATACCAACATCTGCATTAATTTTTCCTCGTCCAGATTATCAAGGCCATATTCCAGAACAGAATTAAGGCAACATGCACCAAAGGTATCTCCGGCTCCGGTGGTTTCAATCGTATTCTTCTGTAAAAACGGAGCCGCTTCTGCTCTCAGACCCTTATAATAAGCCCTGCTTCCCTCTCTTCCCATAGACAACAGAATCAGCGGTACATCATGCAGCTCTTTCAGACGGCAGATTCCATTGTCAAAATCCTTTTCCCCGGTATACCACTGAATTTCATTATCAGATATTTTCAATATATCACAATTAGATATTCCATAAGCAACCTGCGTCTTTGCCTCCTCCATGGATTTCCAGAGAGGCGGCCGTAGATTCGGGTCAAAGGATATAAGCACTCCGTTTTTCTTCGCCAGGCCCACCGCTTTTACGGTAGCCGCTCTCACCCCTTCATGCGTCATGGATAAGGACCCAAAATGAAAAATCTTTGAGTTTGCAATCAGTTTTTCCGGAATCTCGTCTTCCATGAGCATTATATCCGCTCCCGGATTACGGTAAAAAGAAAAATCTCTGTCCCCATCCGGAAGCTTATGCACCATGGCAAGCGTAGTATGTACTTCTTCATCCGTCAGCAGATAGCCGGAATCAATTCCGGCCTCCTGAATGGCAATTTTTAACTGTTGCCCAAAGAAATCCCTTCCTACTTTCCCTATAAATGCAGTTTGACGTCCCAGCTTCGCCAACATCGCAAGTACGTTACAGGGCGCCCCTCCGGGATTTGCCTCAAACAGCGGATTTCCCTGGGCACTCATTCCGTTTTCCGTAAAATCCACCAACAATTCACCCATAGCGGTTACATCATATACTTTCATAGCTGCCACCTTTCTGCACCGTTCCAGCGGACATCCCTCCAATACTTATTCCAAGTCATATTTCAATACATCCATAACCGCCTCGCCGTCCGCGAAAAATGAAATTCCATTGGCAGACAAGTCTGTGTAAAAAGTTAAAGTAAGAACTTGTTCCCCATCATTCACAAACACCTCAGCGCTGAACCGATCCAAAATAATCCTCAGTCTCAGGTCGCCTTCCTTTACATGTACAAGACTTCTTCTCTGATGAATATAAGCTCTTCTTGACCCGGAAAACTTTCTGTCAATCTTCAGCAGAGATTCGTGGGGACGGAAGCTGACCGCCGTATGGCATATCTCATCCTGGGCAAAACGAACCGCAAATTTCCGAAGGGCCTTACTCCCCTGCACTGTATGAAGAACCAGTTCCATGTCTATCTGCCTCCCACTGATACCATCCAGTCTGGTGATTCCTTCAAATATCACATTATCATATCTCACTTCCCGGCTCCGAAACTTTTCCAGTTCTCTCACCGGTCTCTGGTACAGACGTCCCCCTTCTATGGACAATTCCCGTGGAAGACTCATCTGGCCGAACCATGCATGTTTGGAATCTCTCATGGCACAAGTATCCCAGTTCTGCATCCAGCCTATCATAATCCGTCTGCCATCCGGAGCGGCAATCGTCTGGGGCGCATAAAAGTCGATCCCGTAATCGACCGTCTGATCATGCTCCTCTATAAAAGTATTCGTTTTCTCATCATACCCCCCAATCAGGCATAAAGTGCCATTCCCATTATGATATTCAAATCCCTTCGGCATCATATCCTGGGGACTGGTAAGAAGCACATACTTGCCGTCCAGTTTAAAGAAATCAGGGCACTCCCACATTCTTCCAAACCGGCCTTTGTTTTCAGCCAGTATACTCAGAAAATCCCAATGAATGCCATCCTCACTTTTATAGAGCAGAATCCTGCCATCCTTATCCTCTGTGCAATTTCCTACCACACAGCGGTAAGTGCCATCCCCTTCCATCCATATTTTGGGATCCCTGAAATCATTCCTGCTTCCGCCCTCCGGCAGATCTCCTCCGTCCAGGACCGGATTTTGCTGATATTTTTCATAATCCCTGCCGTCGCCTACGGCTATGCACTGGGTCTGGATATCCCGACAGCCTCCCTCTGTCCGCGGTTCTTTCACCACTCCCGTATACATCAGCATTTGCCTGCCATCCGGCAGTTCCAATGCGCTTCCGGAAAAGCACCCATCCTTATCATAAGCAGTATCCGGTGCCAGCGCCGCCGGCAGATAATCCCAGTGCAGGAGATCTCTGCTTACCGCATGCCCCCAATGCATGGGACCCCAGACAGAATCATAGGGATAATACTGATAAAACAAATGGTACGCTCCTTTATAATAGGAAAAGCCGTTTGGATCATTCATCCATCCCACTCTGGGCGACAGATGAAATGCCGGACGTCTCCCATTAATGTCTGCTTCCATAGTCTCCTCATACTTTCTTGCTTCCCTTAAAGTCTGGCTTATCATAATAATTAATCCTCCTAAATCACTTGCTTTCTTTTTTTAAATCGTATACTATATTATCTATCAGTCAATTCCCTGAAGGAGATTTTATGAAAACAAAGGTTACCATCCAGGATATTGCGGACGAGTTGAACCTGTCCCGCATTACAGTGTCAAAAGTATTGAATCATTCCCCCAATGTCTCCGAAGAAACCAGAGACCTGGTTTTGAAAAAGGCTCAGGAAATGAATTATAAATCCAATAACACGGCTATCTCCAATGCAAAAGAATCCGTCCCGCAATCCAAAAGCTTTGCGTTTGTAGTACACATGGTTCCTGACGCTTTCCATAGCGGTTCATGGATTATCATGCAGTTGGATCAGGAAATCCGCAGCAAAGGCTATTCCCTTACCCTGCATACCATCACAATGGAGGATGTCGCTTCGCTGACACTCCCGCCTAACCTGAATAAAAGCCAGACAGCGGCAATCGTATGCGTGGAGATGTTTCATCCTGACTACAGCAGGCTGATCTGTTCCCTAGGAATTCCTGTCCTGTTTATTGATGCAGGAGTTGGTTTCTATTCCATGAACCTGAACTGTGCCCTGCTGCTGATGGAAAACCGTGCCAGCACACTGCATATGCTCACATCCCTTTGCAGAAGACACCATCTTACTTCCATGGGCTTTGTAGGGGATCGTGACCACTGTATCAGTTTCCGGGAACGCTATGAGTCGTTTATTGTGGCGGCATCCGAATGCGAGGCGGAAACCCGGCCCTACAATATCATTGCCGACGATCATTTATACTGCCAGCCCGGATGGATGACGGCACAGCTTAGGAAAATGGCCAAACTGCCCCAGCTCTTTTTTTGTGCCAATGATGTGCTGGCGCATATCCTCATGCTGGCTCTGGAAGAATTGGGAATCCAGATTCCCAGGGATGTCTTTGTATGCGGTTTTGACGGGATCCCTTCTATTAATGCTTTCAAAAACAGCCTGACCACTGTCCGCATTCCCTGCAAAGAGCTGGGAATCTGCGCGGCGCAGATTCTGCTCCAGAAAATACAAAATCCGGAGTACATCTGCGGAACCACTTACATCAACGCAGAAGTCTGCTTCCGTGAATCTGCCCCCTGCCCCTGATTCCCTGCTCCGCTGCCATTCACGGTGGAATTTTCCTGTCCGAATCCTTTCCGAAAAACCGTCTGCCTTATCTGGCAGACGGAATTCTGATTGAAATATCACGGAACACTGCTTCCGTGTTACTTGAAAAAATCCCCCAATGGGCTCCGTCCACTGACTTATAAATCCTATTGCTCAGGGCCTTGGTGTCATCAATGTAAAGGATAACGATCTCATTCTCCATCACCAGCTTCACATGGTATTCCTTATCCGGCTCAAAGTTGAAACTGGTCTCGATCATCGGTTCCACATAGGCAATCCTTGAAAGGACACAGCCTTCAAAGTGAACAGAATTATTTTTCGCATCCAGTACCAATCCGGTGTAAGTTCCATACTCATCGCCCATGCCGAAAGCGAACCCCGCATATCCCTCCTCCCCCAGAGAGACCGTGCATTCCAGCAGCATGGAAGGCACGCGCATCCCAAAATCAGCCAGAGCCACTTCGTCCGCCGCGGCGGACAGCAGATAAGCGCCATCCTTCTCCTGTACCTCTCCCAATGTCTTCTTTACGACAGGCGTTTTTTCTGTCACAAAATAATCCTGCAAGCCGGAGGGTTCCCTGACGCCCAGCGTACCGTCCTCCTTCTGTACAAGCTCATGGATCAGAAGGCTGCCCGCCCAGTCATAGTAACCCGTATCCTTTGGTTCCGGCTTACGGCCGATCCAGCCGCACAGATATCGATGCCCTTCAAACTCAGCGGTTTTCGCCGCGTAAAAGCAAAAGCCCGTTCCGTCCAGTACATTGTCAGGCGGTGCCACAAACGGCCCGTAAATAGAATTGCTCATGGCATAGAATGTCACCCTTTCCCAGCTGTAGAACAAGTAATAATAATCCCCCATCCTAAACAAGTCCGGACACTCCAACATATACAAGGTTTCAGGCGCATATAAGGGATCACACAATGTCCACGCCGACAGATCCGTTGAAGTATACCTTGCCACTACGCCGCCCAGACTGTCCTCACGGGCAGCAATCAACATCCAGTAACACTGCTCCTCCTCATTCCAGAACACAAAGGGATCCCTGAAATCATCGCCGGAATAATTCTCTGCCGCGTAAAAGGTATCCTCCGGAATTTTTGTCCAGTTTACATTATCCTCGCTGACGGCATGCATCACACATTCCTTGTCCTTTCCCGCCTCCGGGAAAGTATCGTTATGACCTGTGTAGAAGCAGTGGTACCTGCCATCCCGGTCTTTCAGAACGCTGCCCGTCCCGATCGCCAGATCCGGATCATCCATGGAATCGCCAAAGGGAATCGCCAGCCCGTCATCGCTATATTCATACAAGTTTGTGGTGGAAAACTTATAAATCGGATGGTATCCGGCTCCGTTATGATCAGTGTCATATAAATAATACAATTGAAGCCCATTCTCGTCCGCCATCGGCATCACATCGCCAACCCACGCGTTCTCGGAAACAGGATAAATGCGGTAAGGGACACTTTCATATTGCTCCACAGTCTCTGCCTCACTTTCATCTGCCGGTTCTGATGCCGGCTCATCCGCTGCGTCCGGTACCGGTGTCTCATGGCTGTTTTTCCCTGAATCCCACACGGTATCCGGTTCCTTCGTTTCAGGAGACGGCTCCTTCCCTGCACAGGCTGTAACTGCCGCAAAACAGATCGCCGATAATAAGAAAAACACTCTCTTTTTCATCTCGCTATCTCCCAGTTTATACTCGTGGTCACAAAACCCTGCCAAATAACCTGACTCACGAACGAAAAACGCCATGGATATCCCTGTAGATTTTCGCTCGTGAGTATCATTCCGCAACCGGAGCTTAATTTCCAAGCGTAATGGTCGCGCCTTCTTTAATCTGCTCGTCCGCATTGGTTGCGAAAGTGCTTACCGGCGTGCCTTCAACCAGACCGGAATGGATCGTCCAGTTTGCATCCCAGTATTTCTCAATCCCGATAGGAGAAAACTTAATATGAGCTTTCAGCGTATTCATCAGGTCAACCTGATCCTGTCCGTACTTTTCAACCTGATCCTTATTTTCATACTCATGCTGCAGTTCATATGCCATCCTGATAAAGGCAGCCGCACCTTCCGGGTTCTTGCTTGTCACAGGAATAGAAAATCCTGTAAGAGCGCCTCCGCAGTCGTAGGTCTGTCCGGAAGGACCTGTGGGCATGGGAGCCCATGCAATCTCATAATCACACTCATATACAGTAAGCGCCGCAAAACCATACTCACAGGTCATAGCCAGCTTGCCGCTCTTAAAATCACTGACAAATTTATCTCCGTCAGGAATCATCACGAATTTATCCGTGGTATAAGCATTCTGCAGGAAGGTGAAGGCTTCTGTCGCCTGGGAGGTGGTATAATTGCTGGAAACCCCATCGTCTGAGGCATAGTTGATGCTCGGAATACCATTGGTAGCCAATATCTGTGTATAGATGCCATCCCACCAGCCAAAACCATAGATATCGTTATTACCGTCTCCGTCTGTATCTCCTGTCATCTGAAGGCCCACCTCACGGAAGGTATCCCAGGTCCAGTTGCCCTCATTAAAATATTCCATGGGAGTCTTGATACCCATCTGGTCAAACAATGTCTTATTGTAGCTGATAACGACAGGAGAAGCGCTTGCGCCCACTGCATATGGCACTCCTCCGAAGGTGAAAGCCTGCGTGATGCTGTCATACCAGAAATCATCGTTTATATCGATATACTGAGAAATGTCCTGCATCACTTTCTTCGCGCCATAGGTAGGATAATTCTGGTCATGCGCCTGTGCCAGGTCGCACACCTCGCCGGCATTAACCTTGCCGATTACCGTCGACTGCTGCTCACCCCAGCCAACGCCGATTACCTCTACGGTTCCGCCATATTTTTCCTCAAAAGCCTGCTTTGTGGACCATACCAGGTTAAAGGCTTCCTTTCCCTCCGCTTTTCTGTCCTCCACTTCCTTGTTCCATGCTTCTTCCGTCATATCCCACACGATGACAAGATCTGCATTCTCCAGAGTATCCGGCAGCGTACCGGCTGATCCCTGCACATCGCCGTCCTCTCCACCGTTACTGTTGTCCTCCTGCGTTGCTTCCCCTCCATTATCTGAGGAACTTTCGGGATTGCTGCTTCCGGAATTGCTGCTTCCGGGATCCTTATCCCCGCCCCCGGGATTTTCTCCGCAGGCTGCAAGAGACAGCGTGCATACAAGTGCCATTGCTGTTGCCAAAAATTTCTTTTTCATTTTAGTCTCTCCTTTTCTTTATTTGATGCCTATATGTTCTATGCTGTCAGCAAGCTTCCTCTGGCTCACTATGTACAGCAGAAACATCGGAAGTATGACCAGCAGACATCCCGCCTGGATCCTGGTCTGAACCCTTATGGGGTCGAATTCTGTCTGCCCGCCTATCACCGCAGCCAGATCCATCCTGAGAGAAGACAGGGCCACAATCAGCGTCCTCTCGGAAGTTCCCAGCAACTGCTTGGACAAGTAATAATCATTGAAATGCCAGACAAATGAAAACAGGAAAACCGTTATAATCGCGTTCTTGGCATTGGGCAGCATAATGTGAGTAAAGGTTCTCAAAGGACCACTGCCGTCCACATAGGCAGACTCCTCCAGCGCGGCAGACATTCCCTCAAAAAACTGCCTGAATATGTAGATATACAGGCCGGAACGAATTCCGGAGCCCAGGGCGGAGGGAATAAAAAATGCCAGGTTATTTCCGATCAGGTTGATCACCGTCTGACTTCCCGTAATTTTGGAAAACAATGTCATAATTCCCAATGGGTCAAAATATCTCATATTCATGTAATAAGGCAGGATAATCGTCTGGGTGGGCACAATCAGGGTCAGAATCACACAGACAAAGAATACATTCTTCAGCGGGAATTTGTATCTTGCAAACCCATATCCCGCCAATGCGCAGGAAGCCACGTCCAACAGCGCACAGCCCAGCCCAATTCCAAGGCTCCTGAGCAGCGCATCCAGGTATTTCATGGTCTTGAACGCATCTGTAAAGCCCGTTGCGGAAAAATGCTTCGGTATCCATATGATGCCGGGATCATATGAGTCAATGGGTGCCTTGACGGAAGCGCTTATCATGTAGAGAACAGGATAAAGCAGCTGATACGCCAATAGTATCAGAATGACGTACCGCGCAATGGCTCCAAGCCACTTCCTTTTTTTTAAGCGGTATAGGAAGCTTTCTTTTACATGCTGCATTTTATTCATATTTTCCTCCATTCCGAAACGTTTTTTCTGAGGAACGCGGGCAAAATCCCCAATTCCGCACTGCGGTCAGGGAGTTTGGGACGCTTCGGCACAAACTCCCGATTAAAAAATCAGCCTAACACCTCCATGCCCGTATCTATAAGCATTCACTCAATTTAATCTTCCGCCTGTACAATAAAACGTTTCATAATCAGATATACAATCACCAAAACCACTCCTATCATAAGGAAATACAAAATAGACAAGGCACTGGAATACCCGAAACGCATATTGGTAAACGCCATATTGTAAATCATCTTGATGATGGAATTCCCGAAATCCGAGAATATGTCAATGACGCTGTATACAATATTCAGCAGAATCATGGGAGTCAGCATGGGCAGCGTAATTTTAAAGAACTGCTCCAGCGCGTTTGCCCCTTCTATATCCGCAGCCTCATAAACATAGGAAGGAATATTGTGGAGTCCCGCCAGGAAAAGCAATATCTGTACGCCGGAACGCCATGTCAGGTCAAAAATCCTGCTTATGACATTATTGATGAATCCGATAATGTCCTGCGACAGCCCCATCGCCGTAAACAAGCTGGTAAGTCCGCCTCCAGAGAACAGATATGCGGTCTCGGCGCCCTTAACCCCGGTGGAAAACACATCCGTTTTCAGAATGTCCATCAGCACTCCCGAACCGATGATAACGGGCAGGAAAGCAATTGCACGCATGGTGGTCCGCCCCACATATTCCTTCTTCAGAAGCATGGCAAAGCAGATACTGTATACCAGAATCAATGGCACGGTCACCAGCTCTTTCAGGGAAGCCGCACACTGGATCAGAAATTCCGTATCCCGAAACAGCGCATAAGAGAAATTATATGTTCCGATCCATTCACCCGTCATTCCTTCCGGCGCGGGCGACAGATCCTGAAACGCATAGAGACAAGATTGTACAAACGGTACTACGAAAAATAGAAGAAATCCCACCAGCCAGGGCGTTATAAACAGAAAACCGTAAATCTTCTTTTTCTGATAATAAGGAATCATCTTTTTCATATTTACTTATCTCCTTTCCGGACGAACCCCCAGGCCGGAACCGTAATCTGTTCCACAATAACATCCTCCTGTCCGTAATTCACGTAAACCATCTCGCCGTTTTCAAAGACAGTGGCATAGACCTCCCCGCCCAGCTTTTCATGGCTGATAATTCTCTGTCCAAATACACCGTCAAGAGCCTCCAGTTCCATGAGGACATCCTTTATTTCCTGTTCCCAGTCTTCCCAGCAGAGGGAATAATATTTCTGGTATTCCGTGTCCTGAAGCGAATCCCTCTGTGCTGTCATAAGCTGGAAGGTAGGACTGACGCCATATTCCACAGCCTTTAAGAGCATTTCCCTCACATTGCCGCCTTCATTTACGGGAGTACTGTACAGTGCCACGGAGCCGCCTACCACCATCTCATAAAAAGGCACCGCTTCATCCTCCACATCAAACTGGCTGGAAAACACCGGAGCATTCACAATCACATCCGCATAAGGAAATGCGTATGCATATGCCCCCTGAAGCAATAAGCTGTCCGTAGAAGCTGCTGCCATCTCCAGGGCCTTCTCCCAATAAGCGCCTGTCTCATTATCGGAAATGCTTTCTGACCTATAGTCGGCATACACCATATTGGCAATACCGGTTAAGCCCAGGCTTCCCACTCCCTTCTTTTTTGCGCTTTCCAACAAGGAAGTCATAATTTCTTCCTCATACTTGGGAGAAACCAGATAATAGGACTTCTTTCCCGTATCCCTGCTTCCTGAGGTCAGCAGATACTCATACTGCGCGGAAGCGGATTTTGATACATTTCTGACCCCCTGATAATCCCGGTATCCGTTTCCTGCTTTCCGGATTGTTACAGTGTCATATACGGGATAAAAGGGGATCCCTGCTTCCTGCAGAGCCTTTGTCATTCCGTTATACCCTTTTTGCCCCCCCCAAAACTCCTTCGTAGGTCAGTTTTGTGGGCATCATGCTCATGGAACTATCTTTTTCCAGATAACGCATATTAATCTGGAAAGAATTTCCTGCCTCCTTCTGCAGCTCCAATACGGTATCTTTTAACTCGGCAAAGGAAGTCAGCTTTTTCACCGCACGATAAGGCACTCCCAATAAGGTCTTGCTTACCTCCACACCGCCCAGGAATGTCAGGTTGACGCTTTTCTGCGCTTCCCCGGCAGTCTGCTGCATTCCCTTCTCTTCTATCAGATATTGACGATAGCGGGAAGCCATCCCATTGTATCCGGAATTCTCCTCCAGGAAGAAATAGGATACCTCGTAATAAGAAAACTGATTGTGCTGCGGCGATAACATGACCACCGACTCTTCATTATCACTGCCGGATAAAAGCGTGTTGTACTCGCTCTGTATAAACAAAGCATTGGAATATACCGCGTTATTCGCCGTAAGCCTGCCGGCAATTTCAGCCTTGATCTCCGTCTGATACTCCCCTTCTGTAATCACCGCCAGCAGCGTATCCTGCCCTTTTTGTATTCCAAACACCGGCATGGTGGCATTCTGGGTATTCAGCAAATTACTCTGCACATTCAGAGCCAGATTCCTTCCATACACTTTCTGGGAATATGGCTGATAAGTCTGCTTTTGATTGTTGAAATAAATCAATGCTCCGGAACCGTCCGGTACCAGCAGATATCCCTCTTCCTCCCCGGAACCGGCTCCAAAGTAGGGCAAAAACGCAATACTTGTCACCTGCAGATTTCCATGCTGCTGTATCTGTTCACTGAATATCCTTGCCACCAGGCGATCATCCCGGATACCGAAAAAGCATGGAATCTCGAATCCCTGTTTTGCAAACTGCAAGTTGACATATACGCCGTCGTCCCCATATTCATAGGTATAGGTATCTGCCTGAACAGACTCGGCAAAGCTGTTTGCGGTAAAGAAATTACTCTGGTCGTCTGCATAGGACAGTTCCAGCAAGGATTGTACCCGGGTTTTGTTCTGTCCAAAAGCCACCGCATCCTCTGCGGCATTCTCAGGATTACTCCTCCACTCCACTCCCGTTGCCTTGTCCTTTACCCTAAGCTGCACAAGGGACGGTTCAAAGTATAATTCCAGATTCTGATTCTCACAGACCAGCTCCCATCCTTCCGGAATTCCCTGTACTGCTTCCGGCTTCCATGTCATCTCTTCTACAGTTTCTTCCTGGGCTGACTTATTCAGGAATAATACAAAACCGATAAACAGGCCGAACATTGCCAGATAGACCAGTCCCTTTATCAGGATCTTCCAGATATTCATAGTATTGTTTTTCACGTTTATCACCCCCCTAGCTCATCCGGAATATCAATTCTTTTGCCACTGTCATCACAAAACCATATAAATCAGATGCCAGATTCCCAACCAGCATAATCAGGAACAACAGAATGAACATGATGAATACAGTGCAAATACAGCTGAACACATTCTGAGCAAAACCGTATTCATGCATGATCATGAGCCCGATAAATAAGATAACCAGACTCCATGCCGCGCCGGCTACCTGCACATATCCCCCGAAGGGTTCTTCCCTCACCAATATATTACTCAGCCATACAGACACGATATTTCCCAGAATAAAAGGGACACAGCAATACGCCCCGTAAATCCAGATATCCCGAAACCTCCCCGTGCCGTTCATCAGAATCGCCACGATCCAGTTGGATACAGCAAAGAGTACAAAGGGCAAAAACACACTGATAAACTGCAGGAATACATTTAGTTCACTCAGCTTGTTACTGTTAAATATGTATCCTGTGTTCTGGCGCTGATATATGGAAGTCAGAAAAAATACGGTCAAAATGATAATAGTAAAAATCGTATTTCCCTTTTCCTTAAAGCGGATGTCATAGGAGCAGTTAAATGGGTGCATTATTGTATAGAAAGGGTTCGTAGCTGATTTTTTCTCTTTCACTTCTTTTTCCTCCTATCTCCAATCCGTTTTCTCACCGACAGCGCCGCTGCCAGACAAACCACCGGAGCAATGACATAGGGCCCGTACTGTCTTACCACTGCCATTCTGTTTTTGCCAAAGGCTTTAGAGTAGCTGTATTTGTCGCCGCTGTAACGCAGATACTGCAAAGCGTCTGTATATTCCCCTACCTGAGTATAGGCTTTTCCTATTCCGTTATAGGCCAGTTTGGAATTCGCATTTCTGGAAAGCACCTCCATCCAGAGTGCGGAAGCCTCTTCATACAAACCTTCATTATATGTGCAGATTGCATTCTCCACCAGTGCGCCGTACTCGGTAGGCTCAAATACGGTGATATTGTTTTTCAGTCTGTCCAGCACATAGACCCTGTTTCCATAGACCTCAACCGCCACCGGTGTGGAAAAAGTTCCCAGCTGACTTCCCATTCCACCAAACACTGCCACCAGATTTGCTTCCTGATCCCTCTCGAAGATCCTTCCGCTGGTCAGGTCAATGGCAAAAATGAAACCCTTCTCATTTGCCTTCACATCAATGAAGGACGGATAATTGGGCCTGCCTTTACTATAAGATAATTCCTCGTCACCAAAATTGAATTCTGCGTTGCCAAGGGCAAAGTAGGTATTATTCCCCAAAGGATTCAGCTTCTTAATCTGACTCTTGGGAAGCTGGGTTCCCACTGTGGAAGTATATACAAAGCCATCCTCACAGCAGTCTATATTGGAATACTCAATCGGAAGGATACTTGTCATGGCTGCTCTCTGCTCATCGGAGAGAATACTCTTCCACATATAATTGAACGCTACCTGGGCGGTAACCTCTACCTTATTGGCCCCGAAGAATCCCATAAAGCTGCCGTCCACATCAAACTGCAGAAGCCCGCTGTAACAGCCCTTGGACAGCACATATGCCCTTCCGTAAATATCCAGTCCTATCTTGGTAGGAGAAAATACAAAATCCTCTGAAATCAGACTGCTCACCGGCTTTTCTATGGTTCCCGTCACTTCCCCGTCCTGAATAATCAGAATACGGCCGGCCTGTGTCTGAGAGGCATATATGACATGCTCCTCTGTAACATACATTCCCTCAATGTCCGTCAACGGAATCTCTTCCCCATTCATGCGGACAGTTTCCATGGAGTCCAAAAGTTCAAGATCCTGGTCCAGGATCAGGATCCTGTTATTTCCGGTATCTGCCACATATAAGCGCCCGTCCTTATCCATAAAAAAATCCTGTGGTGTATTCATGTGGCCTGCCCCGATCTCCAGTCCGTTTTTCGCCATTACCGGCTGATAGCTGGCAGGCGCAGCCACGGATCCATCCCATTCGTCATAGGTATAACTGTTAAAATTTGACTGGGCCTCTACCTTCATATCCGTGCCTGTAAACATCGTCACAGCCAGACATAACACTATCCCGTAAGTCTTTATTTTACGCATTTCCGCCTCCTATATTGGTTCGTTGCTCTTTTCCTGTTCCCTTTCACACCGGCTCAGTCCTTCATTCCCGCAAAGGTCATGGTCTCCACCACGTTCCTCTGCATCAGGATGAACACAATGATCGGCGGAATCATGAGGAGCACCGAACCGGCCATGCCGGAACCCATTCTGGCATATGCATTGGAAGCACTGACCTGCTCCAGTGCAACCTTCACCACCTTCAGCTGCTCGTCATAAACCATTTCCTTGGAGAGACCGTTCCAGATATTGACAAACTGGAAGATAAACACTGTCAGGATTGCAGGTTTGATATTGGGCATCACAATCTGGAAATATACCCTCCATTCCTTAGTCCCGTCCATTCTGGCCGCTTCTATCAGGGCATCAGGTATCTGCTCAATAAACTGCTTTATCAGGAACAAGCCCAGGGAAGAACCGATACAGGGACATATGTAAGCCCAATAAGTATTCAGCATATTCAGCTTGGCGATAATGATAAAACCCGGAAGGAAGGTTACCTGCCCTACAAACATCAGACCAAGCAGAATAATGGCAAACAACCCGTCCCGTCCCGGAAATTTATGCTTTGCAAGGGGATAGGCGGCCATTCCCGCAAACAAGATATGTAAAACCGTGCCTGTCAAAGTCACCAGCAGTGTATTGAACAAATATCTGCTGAACGGCACCCACATATTGGACATCAGCTGGGACAGCTCCGAATAATGTTCAAGAGTAGGCCTGAGCACATAGAGCCTGGGTGGAAACTGGAACAGCTCTTCCGAAGGCTTCAGCGACTGTATCAGCGTATAATAAAGAGGGAATGCCATAAATGCCCCCAACAACAGCAGAAGGAAAATCACGAAACCATTTCCGATCCTGGAACGCCTATTGTCCATCCCCATTCTCTTTTTTCCTATGGCGAACTTCTTTACCTGTTTTTTTTCTTTCATCCCGGCACCTCCTAATGCCCCATTTTACCAATCAGCCATGTGGCAAACTTTTTGGAATACTGCATCATTACCACCAGTACCACGGCCATGGAGCAGGCATACCCGAATTCATACCTGAGATTTCCGTAATCCATGATATGGGTCACAATGGTCTCACCCGCATAACCGGTACTTGGAAGACCTGCCAGAACGGAGGACACCTCGCCCACGGCAAAACAGTTTATAATCTGCATGACAACGGCAAAGATCATCTGGTTTGCCATGGCAGGGATGGTAATGTACCAAAGCTCCTGGAAACGGTTCTTCACGCCGTCCATCATGCCTGCCTCATACAGCGTCTTATCCACATTCTGGAATCCTGCGATAAAAGTCAGGAAGCTGATTCCCATGCTCATCCAAAGCTGTACAATAATCAGCGCCGGCATGATACATGTCTCATCCGTGAGCCAGCCTATGGGTTCATTTATAAATCCCCACTTCATCAAAAATCCGTTGATCAGTCCATACTGGTCAGCACTGTAGATCAGCCGCCATACATTCCAGCCCGCCGCGCCTACAATGGTAGGAATATAGAACAGCGCTGTCACAAACGCCCTTGCCAGCGGCTTCAGTTCATTGATCATCCAGGCTATCAGAAAGCAGATGACATAGCTGAGCGGACCGATGATAATGGCAAAGACCAGTGTGTTTTTCAGGGCTACAATGAAATATTCGTCATTCAGGAAAATCTGAAAATAATTTTCCAACCCTACAAATACAGGCCTCTGGACCATATCATAATCCGTGAAGCTTAAAACTATGGATGCCACCACCGGCAGGATCGTAAAAACCATAAAAAACAGAAGATAGGGAAGCATCATCAGCCAGCTGGTCTTATAGGTGATAAAGTATCTCAAAATCTTATTCCTGCTTTTCTTTTTTGTCTCCATAAATTAGTCTCCCTCCCTGGCATTCAGCTGAGACTGCTTGCGGATCAGCTCTTCATTTACCGCGTTCATCCAATAATTCAACGTGTCTCTGGCATTCTCACCATTGTAGTATACTTGTCTGAAGGCATTATCCACATTTCTGGTTACATAGTATCCTCCCGGAATCTCCGGTACCTCCACTACATTTTCCCATTGCTCCAGAAGCATTTCTTTCTCGTCATCCCTCCACAGGCTTCCCCTGAATGCTTCCAGATTAGCAGGTGTATGTCTTCCCAATGTGCTCAGCTCCGCCTCGATTTCTTTGGAGTACATTTCCTGAATCTCCGCACTGTTCCACCATTTCAGGAATTCCCATGCTTCTTTTTTATTCTCACAGTCACCCAGGACAATACTGCAGGTGCCGCTGGCGCTTGTGGCCCGGTTGATCTCCGTCCCCTGAGGTGTTCCGGGAATTGCCGTCATAACCCACTGTCCGGCAATTTCAGGTGCCGCTTCATTCAGGTTATTGTACAAACCGTAGGTAGAAATTACGATGGGCATCTCTCCTGTCCTGAAACGGTTAAAGTCATCCTTATAAAGATTGAAATCATACTGAACATAGAAATCAATCCATTGTTTAAACGCATCATATGCTTCCGGTGTGGTCAGATTGGAAAGCATCATATCACCGGATTCCCGGTAGATATCTATCCCTGACTGTGCCAGCAGAGTCGGGTACAGGTTAATGGTTCCGATTCCGTTATTCATAGTGGCATAACCGTCTGCGTAGGGCAGTCCTATGGACAGACTGTTTGCCTGCAGCACCGGCAGCAGCGCCATCAGTTCCTGCCATGTGTCAGGAATCTCAAGTTCCAGTTCCTCAAAAATATCCGTCCTGATATACATGACATAGAATTCCTGTGTCTCCGGCACGCCAAAAATTTTACCCTTATATTCGTAAGGCACAAACGCGCTGTCCGCATACTGCTCCTGCAGTCCTCCAAAGCCCTCCATCATACCCAGTTCGGCGACGGCTCCTCTGAATGCCAGGTTCATTGCCTCTCCTCTGGTGGTGAAGATATTGACATCCGGTCCCTGGCCTGCCAATGTCGCCTTCACCAGTGCGCCCTCTACCAGACTGATGTTTACGGCAATCCCTGTTTCGGGGGTAAAATGCGAGTCGATCAGGCGTTTCATTACATTTGCCTGGTCACGTCCTTTTCCCATCCATACCGTCAGGGTCACATCGGATGTCACATCTCCTTCCGACGCCACTTCATCATAAGAATGAGAGAAGGAACCCATAAAGGATCTGATCCCATGCCCTATTTTACTCAGGATGCTCCCTTCTGCCAGAGGCGTGTCAGCGCCTGCACCCGCCGCATACAAATAATCAATCTGCAACGGCTGCTGTTCAAATTCCAATACCCACTCTGCCAAAGCTTCAATATTTGTCTTAAATACGGAAAGTCTTCTGGCTATAGTATAGGGTTTTTCACAAAACGAAGTGACCTGGGTGGTCATCTGGGTCAATATTCTTGACGAATAACAGCCTTTCCCGTACAGGGATTCCAAATAATCTACATAACCGTTCAGTTCCGCCAGAATGGCAGCCAGTTTGTCCTCCAGTCCAGGAATGGCATTTTCCAGTCCGTAGTCCCTGTAAGCATCCGGATCCGTTCCGGTTATCATGATGATCTCCCTGTACAGGGCATTCACATCCTGCAAAGTAGCCTCCATCCGGTCTATAACCTGCTCCATTTCGCCAAGCACGACCTCCATCCGCAGGCTATGAGTTCCGGCTGTCAGATAAAACAGCCATGGCGTATCTCCGGCTCCCAGGAATTCATTCTGCCAGTTTACACCATATTCAAAGGTCAGCCCTCCCGCTTCCGCAAAAGGAACCTGTCCATCTATCTCCAGTCTGCGCAGACTGCTCTGACCCTTATTCTCATTCTGCCTGCACCTGAGTCCCAACTGGTAAAATCCGTCCTTGGGCACTTCTACCTGCCATTCAATCCATTGTCCGCTGTCCGACCAGTTTGTTCCTCCAATGGTATTGTAGCGGAGACAAGTGGCATGGTATGGCACAGTGAAAGGACTGGAACGGTCATAAACCGCATATAACTGCGAAGAAGATTTCATATAGGGAGTCTCTCCCTCTACCTGTATGTAAACATCCTTTTCTGTTTTCTCTGCGCCGGAATGGAGAGAAAGATATTCCTCATAGGATGGAAGCTCCTCCTGATATAACCGCAGATAACGGAACAGACCGGACTGGCTGGTACCTTGTACAGCAATGGTATGCTCACCTTTTTCCAGATACAGATGAACTCTGTCCTTCTTTGCCTGCCTGAAAGGTTCTTCTGTCCACAGACTGACCTCCGACTGTGCAGGTCGGATTTCATCCTCTGAAGCCGTGCGCCGGAACTCACCACTGTCCGTCCAGATCCTGGTCAGGGTAATTGCTGAATCCGTTACTTTGCTGCCGTCAAGCAGGATCTGGAATTCCAGTTCCTGCCCGTTTCCCTCAAGCGCCATATAGCCCGCACTCAGGTAATAATCGCCGCTTTCTTCCACTGTAAACATCCATTCGGCCGCATCGTTTCCTTTCCCCATAAGCACAGGCTCATCCCCGTCATTCGCCTGAAGATAAATGCCGGAGCCTTCCGTCCCCAGCCTTCCCTCCGGAACCGTGGATACATTTTCTCTCGGGAAATCCTCTCCATGCGGAGCCAGCAGAGACAAAACTATCACTATGGTCAGTATCGCTGCCATACATCCGCTTACTATAAGTTTTACCTTCTGATTCCTTTCCATATAATGCCGCCCTCCAAGTTTGTATATTGCTTTATATCGAAAGTGTACCATTTATTTTTCTTTTTTACAATACATCTATTTACATTATTTATTTTTTGTAAATTTATAATAAAATTAAAATGTAAAATTTGTGATATTTTTCTAAAAGTAAGTCCTATTTTTGTCTATTTCTATCATAGTGATGTTTTCACTCTTTTATTATG
>CAJTLR010000023.1:0-17625 GCA_910577185.1 uncultured Acetatifactor sp. | reverse complement strand
ATTGTAAACTTCACAAACGAATACTTCCTATGTTTGCGGCTGCTTTTGATCCTATCGTTTTCGCAGATGGCTTCTCCCAATACTTTACACCCTATGTATTCCGGGAATATCAGTAAACAGCCAATAGCGGGCGCTGAAAAAATCCAGAAAAAATCAGCAAATGAAAAGATTTTCTCTGGATTTTTACATATATGGAACAAGGGCATCGCCCAATCATCTATTTGATGATTTTACGACACCCCCGTCCCGGATAATTGTAAATGATTATGTACTTTTGAAAATGCGGTTATTTTCGTCTCGTCCGCAAAATCCGAAAACCGTGCGCGCTTTGCTTTGTACGATACCGGCACCGGATCCTAAGCCCTGGCAGAATATTTCGCCATATCCACATGCTGTATGGTTCCCGCACTGCCGTTTTCATATAAAAAGATGCCGCTGCTCCGGACGGCGCCCTTTGTCCGTCCCTCCTGGCTCTTCATGGTAAAATCGGTGGAAACGTTTTTCAGACAGATGGCTCCCACCCCTTTCTCGGCAAGTGTATAAAGCACATCCTTACCGTTTTCATCCTGGCACCAGATCTTCAGCCTGCTCCAGACCTCATCATTCTCGTCAATCCAGCCGTTTCCGTCCCCGTCATACTCTGCCAGGTCCGCAAAGCCGTTTCCGCTGGATGTGCCGAATAATTCATTTCCGTCGTTGATGATACCATCCCCGTTTTTATCCAGGGCCAGATAGCCGCTTCCCGGTCCCAGCCTGGATATCTGGTCTTTCTCCCCATCCCCGTCGATGTCAAAGAAAAAATTCTGGTCGGAGAGCTGCGCCAGATCCGTGTCAAGATTGATCACCAGGGGATCACACATGGAGAAAGTCCCCATCGTCATATTATGTTCATAATATTGCTGGAATTCACGGCTCATGCCCACATTTACATTAAAATGGATACTTCTGCCGTCAGAGGTCTGCACCGTTCCCTCTGTGGAAAAGGAAATGCTCTCCGCCTCCGTGCGGATCACTGTCTGATTATAGTTCAGGACCCCCAGCCTGGCAGTCACATTCATCATTTCCCCGGACTGTCCGTTCTGATACAGCCCGCCCGAACCCGCGTCACTTCCCCAGCCGCTGCGTTGTTCCCAGGAGGTCTGGTCTGCACCGGAATTCTGGATACCATTGTTTTTCATCCACCGGTTCAGCCGCTCTCTCCTGGCCGAAAATAATAATTCAAAAATATAGCGGACAGTGGCGTGACGAATACTGGCATATGTCTGACTGGCAGAATTCCGCACCGCTGCCCCGGAACCCGAAGTCTGCATACGGGTCTGCCAGTCCTGAAGTGTATTCGGGTTCCCTGCCTCCATACCCTCCGCTGCTTTTTCCCCGCCGGCATTTTCCGCATTCCCGCCATCCATGCTCTCCAAAGCACTGCCGTTCCCTGCCAGACCCTCCTTGTATTCCATGGTTATCCGGCGAATGGTAGTGGAGGTTGCTTTGTAATTTCTCACGGAAGCCATCCCTATATTGCTGGAATCAATCCTCATTCTGATCTCCTTCTCATCTCTTCCATTTCAGTCCTGTCATGCGCCTCCTCTCCGCGCATTGTCACTCCACTCCCCTTGTGGGGACTTTCGTTTCCGGACTGGTTTGCCGGGCATTTCTCTCTTAATTTGCGCAAAAAAATGGCATTCAGCAGAAAATCCTTTTTCCGCAAAAATACCATCCTTGGTGTCCCGATATGTTCTGTTGCAGGGGACCGCCGGCCCAGCCGTCCCCTATGTTTAATATATCGACACAAACTATTCTTTCTTTAGCTTCTTTTGGGTTGTTTTGCCTGATTCATCTTCGCCGTCATGATACCGGCCAGCATTTCCCTGGGAACGATAATGCCTGCCCCAAGAGGGTTGATGATAATTCCCAGAGCCGGGCAGATATTCCCCTTTGCGTCCCTGCGCAGCACCATGGCCGCGTAATCCTCAATTTTCAGGGCAAATGTGGGAAGCTTCTGATTCTTCTCCTGCCACTTTTCATATTCGGTGCTGTCCGTGAATGCCATAAAAAACCGCATTCCCTCTGCCCCGGTCAGCATGGGAAACTGCACCTTGCTTCCGGGCGCAATCACCAGTTTTCCTTCCGGCCCTTCGGTGGGAGCCGGTTCCACAATGGCAGGGGACAGAAAATTTGCCTTTGTCAGTTCCCCTACAAACATATTCCTGTGCTCCGGGGTGTCCTCTGCCTTCATCAGCTCTATGGCGCCCACCAGCATCGGATTCGATACGGATATATTAAATTCCATGATTTCCACCATTTCTGCGCTGCTTTTGCGCATAGATTGAAATTTTAATTTTCAATCTTTCTCCTTATTGATTTTTTGCCTGCCGGGATCCGGTGCCGGGAAAATCCCCGGTGTGCGTATTCCGGGCAGGCTCAGTGTTCATTTTTGTACCTGCCGCCGTGTCCTTTCCTTACGGCCCGGCATTCTGCCGGCTTATTCCACCCGGTTATAATTGATCAGGCAGCCTTTCAGGATAATCTGTCTCTCTTCATCCGTCAGCTCGCCCAGCTGCAGTTCAAAAGAGACAAGACCTTCCCGGCCTACCACATAAGCCGGAATCTTATCCGCCTTCTCTTCCACGGCCTTCCGGATACCGGGAAGGAAAAGGTAATCCAGGTTCCGGAACGGCAGCCGGCCTTCCGGAATCAGGAAGGGCAGCATTCCCCAGTTGATCAGATTGGAGCGGTAACGCTTTGTGGCATACTCGTGGGCGATATTTGCCCAGCCTCCCAGAACCTTCTGGCAGGAGGCCGCCTGCTCTCGCGCGGAACCGTCTCCCGGTTTCACGGCAAATATGACGGAGCCAAATCCTGTGTTGGAATGGCTTGTCTCCGGACAGGTCTGCCTGATAATGCCCATCAGGTCTTTCAGCACCGGCAGCACCTGGCAGGGATGCTCCCCGGCCATACGTGCCTTCTCCGCCTTCTGAATCTCCTTTGCCCGGGGCACATAGTCCGGATCCTTGCGGCTTAACGTAAACTCTGCCAGTCCCAGCGGATTGGAGCGGTAGGAGGATGTTTCCCCGGAGGGAATCAGTTCGTCCGTGGTGGTAACGGGATCATGGATCTCACTCACCACCTGCAGAACCAGATTCTCCGGCAAAGCCCCCATCTCCGGCCAGTCCTTGATATTGGGCCCCAGCTGAATCTCCGCATCCGGATCTGCCACTCCCCTGGAATCAAACACACGGTTGGCATAAATTTTGCTGTCAAAATGATACCTATATTTTCCAAACTCCCCGTCGAACTCCGTGGCAGGCGTCAGCACGCCCCCATTGGCGGCGGTGGCGGCAATGGAACGGGCGTCCATCAGCGCCACGGAAGAAATCTGGCCGTTCTGGAGCTTGCTTCCCTCACGGTTGGGGAAATTCCGGGTGGAATGCCTGATACTGAACGCATTGTTGGCAGGTGTATCCCCGGCGCCGAAGCAGGGGCCGCAGAATGCCGTCTTCATAACGGCACCGGTCTCCATAATGGACGCCGCGCAGCCATTTCTCACCAATTCCATGTACACCGGCATGGATGCGGGATACACGCTTAAGGTAAAGCCATCGGAACCGATGGATCTGCCCCGCAGGATATCAGCCGCGGCACAGATATTTTCAAAGCCGCCACCCGCGCAGCCGGCGATGATTCCCTGATCCACCATGAATTTCCCGTTTTTCACCTTATCCTTCAGATGAAACTCCACCGCATTGTCCAGGCTTACCAGTGCACGCTTTTCCGTCTCCTCCAGAATATCGGACAGGTTGGCGTTCAGTTCTTCTATGGTATAGGTATTGCTGGGATGAAAGGGCATGGCGATCATGGGACGGATTTTGGCCAGGTCCACCCTGATCATGCCGTCATAGTATGCCACATCCCCCGGTGCCAGCTTCCGGTAGTCTTCCTTCCTTCCGTGAATCTCATAAAACTCTTCGATGGTCTCATCCGTCTCCCATATGGAGGAGAGGCAGGTGGTCTCCGTGGTCATCACGTCAATGCCGATTCGGAAATCGGCGCTTAAAGACGCCACCCCCGGCCCCACAAATTCCATCACCTTATTCTTTACATAACCGTTTTGGAACACTGCGCCGATGATGGCCAGCGCCACATCCTGGGGTCCCACGCCCTTCACCGGTTCTCCCGTAAGGTAAACGGCCACCACCTGGGGTCTGTTGATGTCATAGGTCTGTTCCAGCAGCTGTTTTACCAGTTCCGGACCGCCTTCCCCCACGGCCATGGTGCCCAGCGCACCGTATCGGGTGTGGGAATCCGACCCCAGAATCATCAGCCCGCCCCCGGCCAGCATTTCCCTGGCGTACTGGTGTATCACCGCCTGATGGGGGGGCACATAGACACCGCCATATTTCTTGGCGCAGGAGAGTCCGAACATATGATCGTCCTCATTTATGGTTCCACCCACCGCACACAAGGAATTGTGGCAGTTGGTCAGCACATACGGCATGGGAAACTTCTGCAGCCCCGATGCCCGGGCTGTCTGGATGATACCCACGAATGTAATGTCATGGCTGGTCAGTTTGTCAAACCGGATTTTCAGCTTCTCCATGCTGCCGGAAGTATTGTGCCTGTCCAGAATTCCATAACAGATAGTCTGCTTTTCCGCTTTTTCTTTGGTGATATTTCTGCCTGTCTTACTGAAAACAGCCTGCTGTGCCTCCGGCGTATCGGCAATGATCTCCCTGCCGTTTACCAGCCAGGCACCGCCCTGCAATAATTCAATCATGGCTTTTTCCTCCTGTCATGCTCATCTCTTCTGCCTCTTACGCGAAAAGGCTCATTCCCTCGCGTCTGCCCGGTTCCGGGACACCTCATTTCTTTCCCCTGATGTGAATCAGGATTCCGTTTCCCTGAAATCCGGCGGCGCCCACCAGCTGCAGCACCTCTTTTTCACCTTCTATGACATCTCTGTCATAAAAGTGGACATGCCCCGCCAGCAGCAGTTCCACCGGGCTGGTCTCTCCGACAGTCAGCGCCAGAAAACGCTCCGACGCTTCATTGGGATAAATCCCGCCGAAATTCCCGCCCCCGATTACCACCGGGCTTTCCCATGCTTCCACAGCTTTTCCCAGCACGGACTGGGTCAGAAAGGGCACATGGGCCATGACAATCACCGGCCTGCCCCGGGACAAAATTTCCTCATATGCCGCCAGGGCCTCCGGGTCCACCTGATTGGTGCTGTCATCTATGCCCACCAGAACCAGTTCTCCCAGCTCCAGGGAATGCAGCGCCGAATTTCCTCCCATAAAGGCCTCCAGTTTGGGCAGATATGTCTTCCTGGCAGTATCTGTCATATATTCCCATGGATATGTCCAGTCATGATTGCCGTTCACATACAGGTAAGGCATCTGAAGCCCGGAAAGCTGCTCTTCCAGCCACCGCAGATTTGCCTCCGAAGGACTGTCGATGATATCCCCTCCCAGCAGGACCGCATCCACCTTATTCTCATTGGCATACCGGATCCACTCCGGAAACTGCTCTGCCGAAGAGACGCCTTCTTCATTGAAAAAAGCCGGATAACGCTGTTCTTCATTGCCCGCCTCCTGTTCCGATGCATCCCTGTCCCTGACAATCACATGGGTATCCGTCAGAAAAAGCAGGGTGTACTCCCCTTCCACTCCTTCCAGATACAGTGTCTCCTCCTCCATATGCTTCTCCCATTGTCTCTCCCGGCCGCAGCCGGTAAGGCCAAGCAGCAGACACATTACCGCAAGGGCGTGCCACTTCGCACGCCCCCCCGGATTCTTTCTCTTTATGAAATCCATTTTATTCTCCACTGCTTCCGGATTCTGCCCCTTACAGAGTCACCTTATCCAGATGCCAGATCTCATCCACATACTCCAGAATGGTTCTGTCGGATGTGAACTTGCCGGAACATGCCACATTCAGAATGGCGCTCTTTGCCCAGTTCTTCTGATCCCTGTAGGCGGCCTCCACTTTCTTCTGGGCCTCCGCATAAGCCTTGAAATCCTTCAGAATGAAATACATGTCTGCCTTTGACGTGGACAGTGTATTCAAAAGGGAATTGTACAGCGGACGGAACAGCTCCTTATTGGTATTGTAAGTCCCGTCGATCAGCTGGGTCAGGATCTTGTGGATGTCCTTGTCGGAATTGAAAATCTGCATGGGATCATACCCGCCGTTATTCTCAAAGTGAATCACTTCGTCGGAGGACAGACCGAAAATAAAGGCATTTTCCCTTCCCACTTCTTCCACGATCTCCACATTGGCGCCATCCATGGTTCCCAGTGTCAGCGCACCGTTGAGCATAAATTTCATATTGCCCGTGCCGGATGCTTCCTTGCTGGCGGTGGAAATCTGCTCGGACACATCTGCCGCCGCAAAAATAATCTCCGCATTGGACACATTGTAATTTTCAATAAACACCACCTTGATACGGCCCTTGATGGCGGCATCATTGTTCACCACATCCGCCACGGCGTTGATCAGCTTGATGGTCAGCTTTGCATTGCGGTAGCCCGCCGCTGCCTTTGCGCCGAAAATAAATGTCCTGGGGAAGAACTCCATCTCCGGATGCGCCTTCAGTTCATTGTACAGATACATCACATGAAGAATATTCATCAGCTGTCTCTTATACTCGTGAAGTCTCTTCACCTGCACGTCAAATATGGAATCCGGATCCACATCCACGCCGTTGTGCTCTTTGATATATTTTGCCAGACGAATCTTGTTCTGGTATTTGATTTCCATAAATTCCTTCTGGGCGGTTTCGTCGTCGGCAAAATCCCTGAGCCCGCTGATCCGGGGCAGGTCCGTGATCCAGCCATCGCCAACCTTCTCCGTCACCCAGTCTGCCAGAAGCGGATTTCCGTGCAGAAGGAAACGTCTCTGCGTAATGCCGTTTGTCTTGTTGTTGAAACGCTCCGGGAACATCTCGTAGAAATCTTTCAGTTCCTGCTTTTTCAGAATCTCCGTGTGAAGCCTTGCCACACCGTTTACGGAGTAGCCCGCCACAATGGCCATATGGGCCATCTTCACCTGTCCATCGTAAAGAATTGCCATCTTGCGTATTTTTTCCTGTACGTTCACATTGTATACATGGGCATACTTCTCTTCGATCTGCTGCACAAATCTGCGGTTGATCTCCTCCACAATCTGGTAAATCCTGGGGAGCAGTCTGGAGAACAGGTCAATGGGCCATTTCTCCAAAGCCTCTGCCATGATGGTATGGTTGGTATACGCGCAGGTTCTGGTGGTGATATCCCAGGCTTCGTCCCAGCCCAGATCATAATCATCCAGCAGGATACGCATCAGTTCGGGAATCGCCACCGTAGGATGGGTATCGTTGAGCTGGAAAGTCACTTTCTCAGGGAAACGATGAATATCGTCATGCTTCCTCATATATTTCTCCACTGCCTCCTGCACGGACGCGGAGATAAAGAAATACTGCTGTTTCAGGCGCAGCTCCTTGCCTGCGTAATGATTGTCATTGGGATAGAGCACGTCTACCAGGTTCCTTGCCAGGTTTTCCTGCTCCACGGCCTTGCTGTAATCGCCTTTGTCAAATGAATCCAGCTGGAACCCTGCCATGGATTCCGCATCCCAGATACGGAGCGTGTTGACAATGCCGTTTCCGTAACCCACAATGGGCATATCATAGGGAATGGCCCTCACGGCCTGATATCCCTCCTGCACAAAGTGATTCCTGCCGTTCTCATCACAGCGCACGGACACATGACCGCCGAACTTAACCACCTTTGCGTACTCCGGCCTGCGAAGCTCAAAGGGATTGCCCTCTGCCAGCCAGTTATCCGGCACTTCCACCTGGAATCCATCCCGTATTTCCTGCTTGAACATGCCGTAACGATAACGGATGCCGCATCCGTACGCAGGATATCCAAGCGTTGCAAGGGAATCCAGGAAGCATGCTGCCAGACGTCCCAGACCGCCGTTACCCAGAGCCGCATCCGGCTCCTGATCCTCTATGACATTAATATCAAGTCCCAGTTCTTCCAAAACTTCTTTTACACCCTGGTATGCTTCCAGGTTGATCATATTATTACCCAGAGCACGTCCCATTAGAAATTCCATCGACATATAGTAGACCATCTTCGGGTCTTCCTTCTCGTAAGCCTTCTGGGAATTCATCCAGTTGCCGATAATCCTGTCCTTGATAGAAGCAGAGGCAGCCTGGAAAATCTGCTGAGGAGTGGCTTCTTCCAATGTCTTACGGTACATGGTCATGACATTGTACAAAACACTTCTCTTGAAAAGGTCTTTATCAAAGACGGGCTTCTCTGCCGGTGCTTCCGCCACGGCAGCGGCATCTTCTTTTGCCATTTCCTCTCCGCTGTTGCCGCTCTCCAATACCGCCTCATCTGTCGATTTTAAATTTTCCACGTTTTTTCTCCTTTCGTTTCTCCGGTTTTCAAGACATCATTTTCTATTATACCAAAATTCACCTGGCATTCCAACTACTTTTTATACATTTTTTCTCCAGGGAAAGGGGCTGCTGCATTAAGTAATTAATGCAGCAGCCCTGCGAGACACCCTTTTCATTAAGTTTTCTCATTTTTTGCTTAGCTTGTCACATCACAGCCATTTGCATACAGACCTTCCCACAAAGATTTGTCATAATTCATATAATCAAAGGAAAGCCTCTTTAAATTTGGAAGTTCGGTCACAGTCCCAATGCTTTCATCACTGATTGAATTCCCACTCAAATAAAGCTCCTCCAGTTCCGTAAGTCCGGACAGCGCGCTGATTTCGCTGATAGAATTCCGATCCAGATAAAGCACCTTTAATTGCGTAAGACCTGACAACGCACTGATTTCGCTGACGGAATTCTGACTCATATAAAGCTCCTTCAATTCCGTAAGTCCTGACAACGCACTGACTTCGCCGATGGAATTCTGGCTCAGATAAAGCTCCTCCAGTTCCGTAAGTCCGGACAGCGCGCTGATATCACCGACGGAATTCTCACCCAGATAAAGCTTCTTCAGTTTTGTAAGGCCGGCCAACGCGCTGATATCACTGACGGAATTCCCACTCAAATTAAGTGTCTCCAGTTCTGTAAGTCCGGACAGCGCGCTGATATCACTGACAGAATTTCCACCCAGCTGAAGCTCCTTCAGTTTTGTAAGACCGGACAACGCGCTGATATCACTGACGGAAGCATTATTCAAATTAAGCGTCTCCAGTTCCGTAAGTCCGGACAGCGCGCTGATATCGCTGACGGAAGTATCACTCAAAGAAAGCGTCTTTAGACCCGTAACCTCTGACAGGACACTGATATCTTTGGCGGAACTCATATTCAAATCAAGCGTTTCCAAATTCTTAAACTTTGACAAATCACTAAGATCATCCAAACCGGAAGAGCCAAACAAAGAAAGTTCCTTTATCTCCAGCACATCGCTCAGAGAAATCTCTTCTTCCCCGTGCAAACCCAAAGCCGACTTAGCCGCTATTTTTACCCTGTCGCATTTCCAGTCCAGCACGGAATCTTCCGATTTCACCTCTTCCGTAGCGGCAGGTTCTGCAGAGTCCTGTGGCAATCCCTCCTGCATAGTGGCTGTATTTTCCTCCTGCACAGTTGCCGCGTCATCCTCCCTGCTTTTGCCGCATCCCACAGCCAGCATTGTCAGGAGCGCTATGCCAGCTATTGCCAGACTCTTCCCTTTCCTTTTTATCATTTTGAATACATCCTTTCTTTTCTCTGGCCTGATACATCATATTTTCTCAACGGCGATAGTGACCTTCTCCCCGTTTACATTCCATTCCTTCGCTACCGCGTAATCCCTGTCCTGCTCGATCTGCTCTGCCAGCACCTTGCCGGAAATGGCTTCGCTGTTGCGGAAAGCGATGGCTCCCAGTTTCTCATTGCCGTTGACAGACACCCTGATATGATCCATAACCTCAAAGCCCGCATCCTTGCGCATGGTCTGAATCTTGCTGATGAGTTCATAGACAAAGCCTTCCTCAATGAGTTCTTCTGTCAGGTTCGTATCCAGCACCACGGTCAATTTTCCATCTTCCTGGGAAACATAGCCGCTCTTCTGGGTCATCTCGATAAGCAGGTCGTCCTTTGTCAGTTCCACCTCCGCATCATTTACACAAAACGAGAGCTTTCCTTCGCTGTTCAGTTTATCCATGGCCGCATTTCCGTCAAGGGCCGCCAGTTCCTTCTGTATGCCTCCCAGCAGCTTTCCGTACCTGGGCCCTACCGTGCGCAGCTGGGGCTTGAAGGTGTAAGTGGTATAATCCCGCACATCCCCGGTGTACACCACTTCCTTCACATTCAGCTCATCTTCAATGATGGCCGTATAGAAGTCTTCCAGGCCGACCGCCTCCGTCTTCACATACATCCTGCTGACCGGCTGGCGGTTCTTGATGCTCACTGCATTTCTGCAGGCCCGTCCCAGCACCACGGCGTCCAGCACCTCTTCCATGTCCGCTTCCAGCTTCCTGTCCACAAAGGCTTCCTCTGCCGCCGGGAAATCACACAAGTGAATACTTTCCGGTGCATTCTGGTCCCCGGTGCACACCAGGTTCCTGTAGATCTCCTCCGTCATGAAGGGAATCATGGGCGCCGCCGCCTTGCATACGGTAACCAGGGCAGTGTGCAGCGTCATATAGGCATTGATCTTATCCTGCTCCATGCCCTTGGCCCAGAAACGCTCCCGGCTCCGGCGCACATACCAGTTGCTCATCTCTTCCACAAAATCCTGCAGGGCCTTTGCCGCCTCCGGGATCCGGTATTTATCCAGATTCCGGTCCACCTGTCCCACCACCGTGTTCAGCCTGGAAAGCAGCCATTTATCCATCACAGGAAGCTTCTGGTATTCCAGCGTATATTTCGATGCGTCAAAGCCATCGATATTGGCGTACAGCACAAAGAAAGTATAGGTGTTCCACAGTTTGTCCAGGAACTTGTGCTGTCCCTCCAGCACCGTCCTGCCGGAAAAACGCTTGGGCAGCCAGGGTGCGGCGCTGGTGTAAAAATACCAGCGGATGGCATCTGCCCCATACTGGCCCAGGGCCTCGAAAGGATCCACCACATTCCCCTTGGACTTGCTCATTTTCTGGCCATCCTCGTCCGCCACAAGTCCCAGGACGATCACATTTTCATAAGGCGCCTTGTTGAACAGAAGCGTGGATTCCGCCAGCAGGGAATAAAACCATCCCCGGGTCTGGTCAACCGCCTCGGAGATAAACTTGGCGGGGAACTGCTGTTCAAACTTGTCCTTGTTTTCAAAAGGATAGTGGTGCTGGGCAAAAGGCATGGCACCGGAGTCAAACCAGCAGTCGATGACTTCCGGCACGCGCTTCATGGTCTTGCCGCATTTGGAGCAGGGGAACGTCACTTCGTCAATATACGGTCTGTGCAGCTCTGTCTTCTCCACTGCCCGGTCTCCGCACAGCATGCCCAGCTGTTCCCGGCTTCCCACACATTCCATATGCCCGCATCCGCATTCCCAGATATTTAAGGGAGTGCCCCAGTAACGGTTCCGGGAAATGCCCCAGTCCTGGATATTTTCCAGCCAGTTGCCGAATCGTCCCTCTCCGATGGTGGGCGGAATCCAGTTGATGGTCCGGTTGTTTCGCACCAGGTCGTCCTTCACCGCAGTCATTTTGATAAACCAGGATTCCCTTGCGTAATAGATCAGTGGTGTATCACAGCGCCAGCAGAACGGATAATCATGCTCAAATCTGGGTGCGGAGAACAGCTTTCCCTCCTTGTCCAGGTCTTTTATGATCTCCGGATCCGCATCCTTCACAAATTTCCCCCCATAGGGCGTCTCCTCCGTCATATTTCCCCTGCCATCCACAAACTGTACCAGGGGCAGTCCGTACTTCCGCCCCACATTGGCATCATCCTCACCGAAGGCCGGCGCAATATGCACGATACCGGTGCCGTCCGACATTGTGACATAGTTGTCACAAGTCACATAATGGGCTTTCCTGCCCTGGCGGGCCGCTTCCTCTCCCGCGCAGGAAAACAGAGGCTCATATTCCCTGTATTCCAGATCCCTGCCGGAATAAGTCTCCAGAATTTCATAAGCGTCCTTCCCCTCCCCGGCCAGGGAACCCAGCACGGAATCCAGCAGGGCCTTTGCCATATAATAAGTATAGCCGTCCGCAGCCTTTACTTTTACATAAGTCTCCTCCGGATTCACGCACAGCGCCACATTGGAGGGCAGTGTCCAGGGTGTGGTCGTCCAGGCCAGGAAATAGGCGTCCTCACCCACACATTTGAATCTGGCCACGGCGGAACGCTCCTTCACCGCCTTGTAGCCCTGGGCCACCTCGTGGCTGGACAGGGGAGTCCCGCACCGGGGACAGTAGGGCACAATCTTAAAGCCCTTATACAAAAGTCCCTTGTCCCAGATGGTCTTTAAAGCCCACCATTCGGACTCGATAAAATTATCGTCATAGGTCACATAAGGGTCGTCCATGTCGGCCCAGAAGCCCACTAACGCGGAAAAATCCTCCCACATTCCCTTATATTTCCAGACACTCTCCTTGCACTTGTCAATAAAGGGAGCCAGGCCGTACTCCTCGATCTGTTCCTTGCCGTCAAGCCCCAGCATCTTTTCCACTTCCAGCTCCACCGGAAGTCCATGGGTATCCCATCCTGCCTTTCTGGGCACCATATAGCCCTTCATGGTGCGGTATCTGGGAATCATATCCTTGATGGTACGGGTCTCCACATGGCCGATATGCGGCTTGCCGTTGGCCGTGGGCGGGCCGTCATAAAAGGTGTACACCGGGCCTTCCCTGCGGCTTTGGATACTTTTTTGAAAAATGTCATTCTCTCTCCAGAACTGTTCTACCGCTTTTTCGCGGTCCACTAAACTGACACTGGCAGAAACCGGCTGATACATATTGATTCCATCCTTTCTTTTTCTTTTCCTGCAGACAAAATAAAAAAGCTCCATCCGTAAAAGGACGAAGCCTGCCGCGTTCGTTTGACCACCTGTTACATCGTACACTGCCCGCCGGAAATTACCGCGGAAGCCGTCTTCCGTTCCGGAACATTTCCATGGGTTTCATACGCTTTCCCATAACGGCGGAATCCCGTTCAGGGCTACCGGGCCAGAGGCCTTTTGTCCTGACTGCTCGGAAGTGATCTTCCCTGTCCCGCTACTTGCACCGGTCTCACACCCGCACCGGCTCGCTGCTGCTTTCCCCGGACAGCTACTCTCTTCGTCATGGCATTTTCTTGTCTGTGACTATTTGTTTCCTTACCGATACCAGGGATGGCTCCCTTTGATATCATGATATGCCATTATAGCCTTTTGTTTTTCGGTTTGTCAACCCTATTCGGATCTTTTGTGTAAATTATTCCCCGTTTTCTTCTGCCGGACAGCCCCTCCCCCAGGCAGGAGGCCCCGGTCTGCCGCCCGGAACACATTTTATGCCGTTTTTACGGAGAAAGGCTGCCCTGCCTTTCGGGCCAGGGGGACACGGAAGATACCGCAACAAAATACCGGTCTGTCCCTGCCTTTATAAGGCAGTAACCCTTGACAGTACAGGCCTGTGGGAGTATGATAACGAATAATCAAATACCCCGCTACAGGCAGCCACTTGGCTCGTTGCCCGCGGGAATAAAACCGGGCCGTTTACAGCCGAAGCAGGCAGAAAAGAGGACGCTATGGACAGACAAAATCTCACGCTGATGACTGACTTGTACGAACTCACCATGATGCAGGGATACTTCAGCCACAAAGACCAGAATGAGACCGTTATTTTTGACGCATTTTACCGCAAAAACCCCTGTGACGGGGGATATGCCATCTCTGCGGGGCTGGAGCAGGTCATCCGCTACATAGAAGAACTGCATTTTGACCGGGAAGATATTGACTATCTGGCATCTCTGGGAATCTTCCGGGAAGACTTCCTGCATTACCTGAGCTCATTCCGCTTTTCCGGAGATCTCTACGCCATCCCCGAGGGCACTGTCATGTTTCCCAGGGAACCGGTCATCAAGGTAATCGCTCCCATCATGGAAGCGCAGCTGGTGGAAACCGCCATTCTGAATATCATCAATCACCAAAGCCTTATTGCCACCAAAGCGGCCAGGGTCTGTTACGCCGCCAGGGGAGATGGCATCATGGAATTCGGACTCCGCCGTGCGCAGGGGCCGGACGCCGGCACCTATGGGGCCAGGGCAGCCATCATAGGAGGCTGTATCGGCACCAGCAATGTGCTCTGCGGCCAGCTTTTTGACGTCCCCGTGAAAGGAACCCATGCCCACAGCTGGATTATGAGTTTTCCGGATGAATACACTGCCTTCAAAACATACGCGGACATGTATCCTTCCGCGTGCATTTTGCTGGCAGACACCTATGATACCCTGAAATCCGGCGTTCCCAATGCCATACGGGTGTTTACCGAAATGCGCCGGGCAGGCATTCCCCTGACTTTCTACGGTATACGCCTGGACAGCGGCGATCTGGCATATCTTTCCAAAAAGGCAAGGAAAATGCTGGATGAGGCCGGATTCCCCGACGCCGTTATCTCTGCCTCCAACGATCTGGACGAATACCTCATCGACAGCCTGAAAGCCCAGGGCGCCGCCATCACTTCCTGGGGTGTGGGCACCAATCTCATCACCTCCAAGGATAATCCTTCCTTCGGCGGTGTGTACAAGCTTGCGGCCATCCGCGGAGAAGACGGACGTTTCATTCCCAAGATCAAACTTTCCGAAAACAGTGAAAAAATTACCAATCCCGGTGACAAAAAAATTTACCGGATCTATGAAAAAGACACCGGCAAAATCAAGGCCGACCTGATCTGCCTGGCGGACGAGGAATATCTGGATTCCGATGACCTGGAGCTCTTTGATTCCCTGGAACCCTGGAAAAAGACCAGGCTGAAGGGCGGCACCTACCGCCTGCGCTCCCTTATGGAACCGATTTTCAGGGGTGGAAAACGATGCTATACCTCTCCCAAAGTCATGGATATCAGGGATTACTGCCAGCGGGAACTGGACACCTTATGGGACGAAACCAAGCGGCTGGTAAACCCCCACGAAGTCTATGTGGACTTGTCCCGGAAACTCTATGACACCAAAATCAGGCTTTTGAAAGAGATGAGCGAAACCTGAAAACGGCATAGCCCTCACCGGCTACACCGTTTTATAAAATGCTCTCCCCTACTGTTCCATCTGCCTGCCCAGAAAACCTGCAGCCGACATCAGAAGCTTCTGCTCCACTTCCCCCATGCGGCTTTTGTTGTCGTTCTGCAGGAGCACAACGCTGCCGATAATATCGCCCTCACAGAGAATGGGGGCGATGGCCTCGTGCTGGTACTCATCTCCTCCCTCATCGCAGACAGGAACAAAACTCCTGTCCCCCCGGGAAGCCATGATGGTTTCCCGATTATGGATTTTCTCGTCCATCTGTCTGCTCACGGACTTATTCACCATCTGTTTGTATCCGCCTGCCGCGGCGATAAACTGGTCCCTGTCCGCAATCAGGGCGGCGTGACCGGAGACCTGGGCCAGGCTTTCCGCATACTGCCTGGCGAAAGTGCTCATCTCCCCTATGGGAGAATACTTTTTCAGGATAACCTGCCCCTCCCTGTCCGTAAAAATTTCCAGGGGATCCGATTCCCTGATATGCAGCGTCCTGCGGATTTCCTTCGGAATGACTATCCTGCCCAAATCATCTATACGTCTCACAATTCCCGTTGCTTTCATAAATAAAATCCTCCATTTACAAATCTTTGTCTATCCACAACAAATGTCCTGCAGCCGCACTGCCGTGCCGGAGCCTTGCCCATGTGCCATACGGCCCATGCAGGTTGAATCGTAACACTATTATTTGTAAATAAAGGATTTTTATACCTAAATTTTATGATAACGGGGGCCGCACAGCCCCCGCAAAACACCGGATCCGTCAAAAATCATACGGTTATGCCCATCACTCGTCCACACTGTAATTGGGCGCTTCCTTTGTGATATGGATATCATGAGGATGACTTTCCTTCAGGGAAGCGGCAGAAATCTTTACAAACCTTCCGTTTTCCTTCAGTTCCTGGATGCTGGATGCCCCGCAGTAGCCCATGCCGGAGCGCAGGCCGCCCAGAAGCTGGAAGACCGTATCCTCCACCGCTCCCTTGTACGCCACGCGTCCCTCCACGCCTTCGGGAACAAGCTTCCTGGCATTTTCCTGGAAATAACGGTCCTTGCTGCCGTTTTCCATGGCGGCGATGGAACCCATGCCGCGGTACACTTTATACTTTCTTCCCTGGAACAGTTCATAATCCCCGGGGCTTTCCTCACAGCCGGCAAACATGCTTCCCATCATACACACATTTCCGCCTGCCGCAATGGCCTTGGTGATATCACCGGAATATTTGATGCCTCCGTCCGCAATCACAGGCACCCCGTACTCCCTGGCCGCTTCATAACAATCCATGATTGCGGTGATCTGGGGAACGCCGATACCTGCCACCACACGGGTGGTACAGATAGAGCCCGGTCCGATACCCACCTTGACGGCATCCGCACCGCTCTCGATCAGATCCCTGGCGCCCTGTCCGGTGGCCACATTTCCGGCGATCACCTGCAGGTCGGGATATTTTTCCTTGATCATCTTCAGACAGTTCAGCACGTTCCGGGAATGGCCGTGGGCGCTGTCCAGCACAATCACGTCCACCTTGGCGTCCACCAGTGCGGACACACGGTCCAGCACATTGGCCGTAATCCCCACACCCGCACCGCAGAGAAGCCGTCCCTGGCCGTCCTTTGCAGCAAGCGGATATTTGATTGCCTTCTCGATATCTTTTATGGTGATAAGTCCCTTTAAATTGAAATTGTCATCTACAATGGGAAGCTTTTCCTTTCTGGCATTGGCCAGAATACGTTTCGCCTCCTCCAGCGTAATGCCTTCGGGCGCTGTGATCAGCCCGTCGCTGGTCATGGACTCCTTGATTTTTTTTGTGAAATCTGTCTCGAATTTCAGATCGCGGTTGGTGATGATGCCTACCAGTTTCCGCCCTTCCGTAACCGGAACACCGGAAATGCGGAACTTTGCCATCAGCGCATCCGCGTCGGCCAGGGTATGTTCAGGGGTCAGGGAAAACGGATCCGTGATCACTCCGTTTTCGGAGCGCTTTACCTTGTCCACTTCTTCTGCCTGTGCTTCAATGGACATATTTTTATGAATCACACCGATACCGCCCTGCCTTGCCATGGCAATCGCCATACGGTGTTCTGTCACCGTATCCATTCCCGCACTCATCATGGGAATGTTCAGCTTGATCTTTTTTGTCAGCCAGGTAGTCAGATCCACCTGGTTAGGTACCACTTCCGAGTAAGAAGGTACCAGCAACACATCGTCAAAAGTTATGCCCTCACCGATAATCTGTCCCATTGTTCCTCCTATTCCATTGTCGTTTCAGCAGCATGCCATACATTTCCCTTCCGCCGGCATGTCCCTCCCCCGGGTATCCGGATGCCGTTCCGCCCTGGCGGAAGCGTACTGTCTGCCGTACACCTGCCTCTGTTTTTCAGTTCCCATGAGTTTACCAAAATTTTACAATTCTGTCAATGAAATTTTACTATGAAACAGAATCTTGCGGGGGATAAAAAAGCGCAGACTGTCCCTATAA
>CAJTLR010000022.1:34208-50907 GCA_910577185.1 uncultured Acetatifactor sp. | reverse complement strand
TGCTCTTGCGGTTTGTGTGCATCTTCTAAACTCCCCGCTTTCATATATGGTGGAGCAACCTGGTGCATGGGAGTTTAGATACAGAATGTTTACATTTCGGAGACATCCGCGTTATACTTATTCCGTATACTGGAGGCGGTAAATACTGTCGTGGGAAGCACTTTTGCCAGCGCCGCTCCCTGGCAGGCCTGCGGCAGGCGAAACGTCTGCCGCCGCCATGGGCGGCAATGAGAGCAGAAAGAATTTTTCCTGGGAAAGGGATATGCACAGAAATGGAACAACGGAAAATTTTAGTCATCGAAGACGAGAAGCCAATTGCGGATATCTTAAAATACGGTTTTGAGAAGGAAGGCTTTGTGGTACAGTGCGCCTACACGGGAAGCGAAGGCTTTTCCCTGGCCTGTGCGGAACTGCCGGACCTGGTCCTCCTGGACTGGATGCTGCCGGACATCAGCGGTGTGGATGTGTGCAGAATGCTGACCGAAAGCTACACCGTCCCCATCATCATGCTCACCGCCAGGGGCAATGTGGAAGACAAACTATACGGGCTGGAGTCCGGCGCCGACGATTATGTCACAAAACCCTTTGACCTGCGGGAAGTGATTGCCCGGGTCAAAACCATTCTCCGGCGGTTTGACAAAGCCCACGGGACAGATACGGAAAACCTGATGGTCTGCGGCCAGCTCACCGTTTCCGAAAGGGAGCGCAGCGTCTCCCGCCAGGGGAAACTTTTGAACCTGACCCCAAAAGAATATGAACTGCTGCTCTGCTTTCTGAAGCATCCCCGTCAGGTATTTACCCGGACAGCGCTGCTGGACCAGATTTGGGGATATGATTTTGCAGGGGATACCAGAACCGTGGACATCCATATCCAGCGAATCCGGAAAAAAGCCGGGCTGGAGGAAACCCTGCTGACGGTTTTCGGAGTGGGGTATAAATATGTCCCTCAGTAAAAAAACCTGTCGCTTCGGAATCCGACGGCAAATGGCCGTTGTTTTGCTGGCGGTTTTCACCGCAGGAGCCTTTATCTTATACGGCGGCATTCACACCAGTCTCTGGCAGAACCAGGAAGACCAGCTTATCCGGGAACTCCAGGGTCTCCAGGAAAACACCCTGATTTACATCCGGCAGCTTCTGATGCTCAATCATGCCAATAATGATGAGGAAAGTTACCGGCAGATCGCAGGCGATATCGCCCAGGAGCTGAAACTTCTGGGCAACAAGAGCCTGAATCTCCTTGATACCAGCGGACGATACCTGGACGGAAGCGGGCCTTTTCAGGAGGAAAAAACCGGTGATGACCTTCTCCAGGCGTTAAACGGAAACGCCTCTTTTACACAGACCTACCCGGAACCGGACAGGATGCTGGTGTTTTTTTCCATGCCGGTTGTCATTGAGGAGCGGACCCTGGGCATCATCCGCTATCAGGTGGATGCTTCACAGCTTTATGTCCAGATCAGCCAGACCGAGGCACTGGTTTACCAGACCGGAGCCTCCATATTTGTCCTGACCTTTCTGTTCCTGGCCTTTTTTATCAGCCGGCTGCTGACCCCGGTCCAGCGGCTGACTAAAATTTCCCATCAGGTGGTCCGGGATCTTTCCAAAGAGCAGATCGACATGCAGCTTCTGGCCCAGCTGGCGGATTCCGGCCGCAGGGACGAAGTGGGGGAATTATCCCGGAACTTCAGCGTCATGCTGGAGATGATCGGTTCCCAGTTCGAGAACATGCAGGCTGACAAAGAACAGATCATCAAACTCCTGGGCAGCCGCCAGGAATTTTACAACAATATGACCCACGAACTGAAAACACCCCTGACTACCATTCAGGGATATGCACAGCTTATGGAGGCTGACCAGGGAGCTGATAAAAATCTTACCAGGCAGGGCATTCAGCAGATTTTGCAGGAAAGCACCCGCATGCACCAGATGGTACTGCAGCTGCTGGAAATGTCGGACAAGGCCATCTATATGGAAAAACAGCTGGTGGACTTGTCCCAGACTGCCATCAGTGTCGCCCAGGCCCTGGAAATCAAGGCAAAACGGTATGAAATACAGATTCGCACACATTTTCCGGAACAGCTCCTGGTATGGGGTGTGGAAGACCGCCTGCGGCAGGTATTGATCAACCTGGTGGACAATGCCATAAAATACGGGGACAGCCACACCGTCATCCGCATTGACGGAACCAGAAGGCAGAATGACGCATGGCTGGCTGTCCGCAATCACGGAAAAGGCCTGAGTGCCCAGGAACAGAAGAAAATATTTGAACCCTTCTACCGGGTGGACAAGGCCTATTCCCGGGAGCAGGGAAGCGCCGGTCTGGGACTCTCCATTTGCCGGAAAATCATGGAAGAGCACGATGGATTCATCGGCGTCAAAAGTAAGCCCGGCGCCCAGACCGTATTTTACATCCGCCTGAAATCAGCCGAAATCACATAATCGGATGTGGATATAACCGGGCAGTGGAATGTCCTTCTCCGCTACCCGCCGCACCGGGCACTCATCAGCCTTTGCCGGCATTCCTCCGGGTAACCCTGTGCATGTTGCGTCGGCAGCAATTTCCCATATGCACCCCTTCGCATAAAAACACAATCGAGTAGGGGAATGCGCTTCCCCACTACCCGCCGCACGCCCCGTGCGCCGCTTTAGCGGCATAATTCCAGGTGCGATGAACCGCACTTTTGTACGGGGCTGCGCATAAAAAACACCCCAGGAGTCATGACATGATACATTGGAACCGGAAAAGAAGCCGCGTCGCCGTCCTCCTGCTGGCAGCCGCACTGCTGCCGTCAGGCTGTACCCCGGAGGAGAAAACCCTGATTCTTCCCAGAGCCTCGGCTTCCACAATGGAACAGGAAAACGACGATCCCACAAAGGATTTTACCGTCAAAAAAATATATACTTATAGCTATACCACCCGGGAAGGCATTGAAAAAAGTGCCTTTCTGCAGGGCTGCAGTGAAAATCAGATCCATGTCATCGCCCAGGAAAAAACAGGTGACACAGCCCCCCTGACTTATCTTCAGGTGGATTACCGCTATGGTTTTTATGACAGCCTGGGGAATTTTTTCACGTCCTGGAAAAAATGGCTGAATCTGTCGGAAGGCCAGACCAGCGAGGACTATTATCTTGAAAAGCTCATACCTTCCCCCGATGGGACACGGCTTTTGGTCTATATCCGTTCCTCATTCCAGGATATGTGTATTGTCTGGCTCTATACCCTGGGCAATGAACATCCGGTTGTACTTTATGAGGGCATTCTGCCGGAAGGCAGTGAACCGGTTGGTTCTTTTTCGCCCAGCGGACGATGGATGACCTATGACGCCACGGGATGCGCTTCCGGTGAAGCACATTTCGTTCCCGTGTATGACTGTCAGAAAGATTTTCATCCCACGGATCCGGAATCCCTGCAATACGGCCGTCTCCGTCCTCCCGACCAGCAAATAGATATTGTCCGCAAGGGTCCGGTGTCGGTATTGCGCGCTGAATTGTATGATCTTCCAAACAGTGTGGGACTCTTAAGTTTTCTGAAAGATACCGATACCGACTTCCTGTCTTTTTATCTGGATTCTAATTCGGAATCCGGGGAATATGCCGGGCAGGACGGTACTGTAAATTCCAATGTTTACACGACCCATTCCTCCGCTTATCTGGGGCACTTTGACGGAATGCCTTTTATCCAGTACAGCTTTGACCCGGAACGGAACCTGCTGTATTATCTGGGAAAGCCCTCCCGTCTCTGGCGCTATGACACGAAACGGCCGGAGCAGGAACTGATCTCCGAAACGGAAACACAGCTTTTAGAGTTCCCGCAGACTGTCTGGAATTTCCTGCGCCTGGATTCCGGGGATTTTCTGGCTGTGCTGACCCAGGAATACGCCGATTACGAAATCACCCCCCCAAAACAGACAAATGCCGAAAACATCAACGGCAGTCTGTCAGCCATTCAGGAGTACTGGAATATCCGTTCCGCGGATCTTTATCTGTATCCTGACGGAGAGAGTGAGGGAAAACTTTTGTATAAAAATCTGCAGAACCTGATCAGCATGGAATATGATGCCCGGAACCGGCGGATTCTCCTGGAAACCTGCGAATCGGACAACATGACCCACAGAAAATGTATCATACTGGAATTATGACAAGGGCCCGCCATGTCAGATAAATGTTTACATCCTTTTACATTTTAGAAACATAAATGCGACGATACAGAAATATCCATCTCTTACACTGGATTTCAGAAACCCGCCAAAAGCATTTGGGACGGCGGCATGTGATATCTGACAAAGGAGATGGAATATGTGCGGAATATGCGGATTTATAGAGAGAAACACGAAATACAGTGCAGGCAGGGAACAGTTTCTGGAACTGATGATGGCAGCCCTGATTCACCGGGGACCTGACCAGGGAAAAAGCTGGCTGTCGGAAAAAGCCGCCCTGGGATTCCGGCGCCTCAGCATTATTGACCTGGAGGGCAGTGTCCAGCCCATGGCAAACGAAACCGGGGAACTGGTGCTGGTATTTAATGGGGAAATATACAACTACAGGGAGCTGCGGGCCGAGCTGATCCGGGCCGGACATCACTTTTCCACCCAGGGAGATTCGGAAGTGCTGCTGCACGGATATGAAGAATGGGGCCAGGAACTGCCCCGGCATCTGCGCGGCATGTTCGCCTTCGCAATATGGGACGAGAAAAAGGAACAGCTCTACGCCGCCAGGGATCCTTTCGGTATCAAACCTTTTTACTATGCCCTCACCGATGGCTGTTTCCTCTTTGCCTCTGAGATCAAGGGCATCCTGCCTCATCCTTCTTACAAAAAAAGACTGAACACGGAAGCCCTGGAGCAATATCTGTCCTTCCAGTATTCTGCCCTGGAAAAAACCTTTTTCCAGGGAATCTGGCAGCTGAAACCCGGTCACTTCCTGAAATATGAGAAGAAACATTCCTCCCTGGAACTGGAACAGTATTTTGTCCCGGAACTCTGCCCGGAATCGCCCTTCCGGCTGGCAAAAAAGAAACAGGAAGAAGCATGGATCCACCGGCTGGATCAGGTCATCGAAGATTCCGTAAAAACCCATATGGCGGCGGACGTGGAGGTGGGGTCCTTCCTGTCCGGCGGCGTGGATTCCTCTCTGGTGGCAGCGGAATTTACCGGAACTAAAACATTCACCGTGGGATTCGGGAAGGAACAGACCCGGTACAACGAAATGCCCCTGGCAAAGGAACTGGCCGGGGAACTGGGTCTGTGGCACAGGGGAAAACAGATCTCCGAGAAAGAATTCTGGGAAGCCGTGCCCGAAGTACTCTACCACATGGACGAGCCTTCCGGGGATCCTTCCGCCGTAGCCCTATATTTTCTGTCCCGGGAAGCAGCCCGGCAGGTGAAAGTGGTGGTGTCCGGGGAGGGCGCAGACGAGCTGTTCGGCGGTTACTGTATTTACTGTGAACCCAACGCCCTGCGTCTTTACCAGAAAATCCCCTCTCCCTTCCGGAAAGGAATTGCCTCTCTTGCAGCGCGGCTTCCCCTGATGAGGGGACGCAGCTTTCTGATCCGGGGCAGTATGCCGGTGGAGGAACGCTTTATCGGAAATGCCAACCTTTTCACTGCCCGGGACAGAAAGAAACTGCTGAAATGCCCAACCCGGGCCCTTTCTCCCCAGGAATTCCTGGCGGACGATTATAAAGACGCGGAAAAACTGGACCAGGCCAGCCGCATGCAGTACATAGACCTGCTCCACTGGCTCCCGGGGGACATTCTCCAGAAGGCGGACCGTATGAGCATGGCCCACTCCCTGGAGCTGCGGGTTCCCTACCTGGACCGGGAAGTGTTTGAAGTGGCACGCCGCCTGCCCGCAAAATACAAACAAAAGAAACAGGTTTCAAAATATCTGTTCCGGAAAGTAGCCGCGCTCCACCTGCCCGCCGCCAGTTCCAACCGCAGAAAACTGGGCTTCCCCATTCCCCTGGGTCATTTTCTCACCTCTCCCACCGGCCGGAAAAAACTGGAAGAGGTATTTCACTCCCCCGCCGCCGACAGGTTTTTCAGCCGGGATGCCCTGGACCAGCTGCTGGCAGGCCGCGGGTCCGGCCGGGGCAACACCAACCGGAAGCTTTGGGCCGTGTACGCGTTCCTGGTGTGGTACCAGATCTACTTCCCGGAAGATGCCGCAGAAAAGTGAAAGGAATACAGGATTTTTTCCTTCACAGGCTTTCCGTAAATCTTCCCAATGGCTTCCTGATAGTAATCCATCTGGGTTTCATAGCGGTTCCAGAGCTGTTCCATGGAGGCCACCGAATCCGTCTTATAGTCAACCAATACCAGACCATCCTCTTCCTCAAAGAATACATCTATGATTCCCTGGATGAGGATGGTTTCCTTTTCCGGAAATTCTTTTTTCAGCCTGCGGGCATCCATCCCCAGCATAAAAGGCTGTTCCCGGTACAGACAGCCCCGGCGCTGGGCCTGCCACATCCGCCCGGCAAGGGGTGTGCACAAAAAATCAACGATTTTCCGTTCATTTACTGCCTGAAAGTACTCCGCGGACAGGCGTTTTTCTGCCGTCTCCTTTTCCAGGAAAGCGTGAACGGCAGCCGCAAGTTTTTCCCGCTCCTTCCGGACCTGGCTCACCCTTTCTTCTTCCGGCATTTCTGCCGCCGTTTCCCATAGATCCGCCCTATTTCCATCCTCCTCCCGGAAAGCCGCCTCAAACAAGCTTTCAAAATCCAGAAGTTCCATGACACGGTGATAGGCATTTCCCCTTACCGGGCCGCTGATCTTCTCCTCTTCCCTGCGGAAAAGCGGAATATAGGGCTGCACCTCTTTTTCCTCAAAGGCATGGAATGCCGCCTCATCCTTATCTGCCATGGCGGCTATTTTCAGTTCCGACACCGTGGTCTTGGTATAAAGCCCTTCCAGCACGGCATAGGGGTAAACCGTATTCAGACGCTCCCGCAGACACTGCTCCGCCCTCTGGTCCCCGTAACATTCTGCCCGGGTCAGTTTTTCCTTTTTCCGGAAAAGCTGCATCTGCTCCGTCATATCCCCGGCGGTGATTTCCGGCTCTCCCGCAATGGAAACCTGAATGCAGGTACCCGGTAAAACGGGCATCAGAAAATCCAGAAAACTTCCTGCCTCCACAAAGTCCAGGTAATTCAGCCTTCCGTCCCCCGCTTCCTTCTGCTGTTCCCACTTTTCCGCGGCGTTTTCCAGCACTCCCGTCATGATCAGCTTCTCTTTTGCCCTGGTCATGGCCACATAGAGCAGGCGCATCTCCTCCGCAAGCGCCTCCTCCGCAAGCTTTCCCGCCAGAATTCTCCGGCGAAGGGTCTTATTCCGGATACGCCTGTCCGGATCCACATAATCCGTCGCCAGTCCCAGATCCATGTCCAGTATCAGGGACTGGTTCACATCCTGCATATTGAAACGCTTGCTCAGCCCCGCCACAAAGGTGATGGGAAATTCCAGCCCCTTACTTTTGTGGATGCTCATAATCCGCACCACATCCGCATTTTCATCCAGCTGCTCCGCACCGCCGTAATCCACATCATATTTTTCCAGCTGTTCCATATAACGGATAAAATGAAACAGCCCAAAGTAACTGGTCTTTTCAAAATCGGACGCCCTGGTCAGGAGCATCTCCACATTGGCCCGTTTTTTCCCTCCGGTGGGAAGCGCCGTCACATAATCCAGATAGCCGAAATCATGAATCAGCCTGGTCAGCAGTTCCCTGACAGGCAGATATACGGTGCATTCCCGGTACTCTTCTATCATTTCCAGAAAGGCCGCCGCCTTCCGTCCCAGCGCCCGGATCTCCTCACTCCCTGTGGCTTCCCCCAAGGTCTCTTCCGCTTCTGCCTGGGCACTCCCGGACGGCTCCGCCGGCACAGACTCCCACGCCAGCCGCTTCAGGGCCTCATACAGGCTGCAGTCTTTCTCCCTGCCGCGTATCCGGGCGATCTCCTCCTCCTCAAATCCCCCGAAAACGGACTTCATGACCCCGAACAGCGGAATATCCTGATCCGGATTGTCCAGCACCCGCAAAAACTGCAGCAGTTCCTGTACCTCTGCCGCCGCAAAATACCCGGTTTTCGAGGTAATATACACCGGAATGCCTTCCTTCTCCAATACCTCCTTAAACGTCTCGTCCCAGCCGCTGTTGGTTCGCAGCAGAATCACCATATCGCTGTACTTCGCAGGCCTTTCCCCCCCGCTTTCCCGGTCCGTCACCCGGAATTGTTCCCGCAGGTCTTTGATCTTTCGGGCAATGGCCAGGGCCTCTGTCTGTCTGGGGTCCAGTTCCCCGTCTTTCGCAGGCTTTTCCACCAGAATCACTTCGCTGACACATGCGTCATTTTCCGGATAATCCGCGCCCGCATACAGGGCGGCCCCATCGTCATAGTCAATTCCCCCCACCTGGCGGCTCATCATGCGGGCGAACACGTCGTTTACCGCATCCACCACCTGCACACGGCTGCGGAAGTTCTTTGCCAGGTCGATTCTGCGGCACTCCGTTCCCCGGGTCCCGTAAGTGTGGTACTTTTCCATAAAAAGCTCCGGCCTGGCCAGACGGAATTTATAAATACTCTGCTTCACATCCCCCACCATGAAACGGTTGTAATGTCCCTCCTCCTCGCCGGACACGGCCTTCAGCAGATATTCCTGTACCAGATTGCTGTCCTGATACTCGTCGGTGAGTATTTCGGCAAAATGCTGACGGTATTCCAGCGCCACATTCCCGGGCCTTACGGATTCATTTTCCCTGTCCAGCAGAATGTCCAGCGCGAAATGCTCCATATCGGAAAAATCAATGATCTTTTTCTCCTGCTTCTTTTCCTGCATCCTTCTGTCAAAGTCCAGCGCCAGATCCAGCAGGGTGCACACGGGCGCCAGACATGCGCTGCCCTGTCTGGCAGCCAGTTCCAGGGATGTGGCGAAAAAACGCTCTTCCAGATCCCGGATGCTGTCCTTCACGGCTCCCCTCATTTTTTTGGCAAGTTCCCTCTTTACCGGTGATACACTGTCGTCCCTCTTGGATGGCAGCCTGCCGAAGCTCACCGCCGGAAGCTTTACCGCATATTCCTCCAGGGAGGAACAGCAAAGAAGACTTTCCAGCTGCCCGCACTCCCTGTCTACCAGTTCCCCATACATATAAGGGCCGTCCGGACACTGGCACAAATCCCGGACCCTTTCCAGTTTTTCCGCACATCCCCTTATCATGCGCCCCAGGTAACCCAGCAGGTATTCCCCATAAGGACTGCTGCACATCTCCTCCACTGTCTCCGCCCGGTAATCTTCTTTTCTGTCCGACAGCCACTCCCCGGGCCAGGGAAAACTGGCCGCATACCGGGACAGGTTCAGAATATGCTGTTCCAGCACACGCTCCTTTCCCCCGGGGCAGAAAACTTCCACACAGTAGCGGAATGCCTCACTGCCGGATGCATAGGAATCTTCCATTAGCTCCTGCAGCACTTCCTGCTGCATCAGTTTGATCTCTCCCTCGTCCGCAATCCGGAATGCCGGGTCCAGGCCGATCTCGTTAAAATGATTCCGCAGAAGAAACAGGCAGAAACTGTCGATGGTGGTGATCTGGGCATTGTGCAGAAGGGTGGCCTGCCTCTGAATATGTTCCGATTCCGGGCATTCCGAAAGTCTCCGTGAAATGCCGGCCGCAATACGCTCCCGCATTTCCGACGCTGCGGCATTGGTAAACGTGACAATCAGCAGATGATCAATATCCACGGGATTTTGTTCATCACATACCATTCTGACAATTCTCTCCACCAGCACGGCCGTTTTGCCGCTGCCCGCGGCTGCCGATACCAGAATGTTGCATCCGTGCCGTTCTATTGCTTCCTGTTGTTCCAACGTAAATGTCACTGCCATAACAATTTCCCGCTCCTGATTTCTCTCAGTTTCCCTTTCTTCCTTTTCACACCGGCGAGTCCTGACGTTTCGATGCTCGTTTCTTCCTTTTCTTCCTCTTACACGCTCAGGAGTCCTGACGCTTCGCTTTCTCTTTCTTTTTCTTCCTTTTACACGCTCAGGAGTCCTGACGCTTCGCTTTCTCTTTCTTTTTCTTCCTCTTACACGCTCTGGATTCTTGACGCTTCGATGCTCGTTTCTTCCTTTTCTTCCTCTTACTCGCTCAAGATTCTTGACGCTCCGCTTTCCCTTTCCTTTTCTTCCTCTTACATGCTCAAGATTCTTGACGCTTCGCTTTCTCTTTCTTTTTCTTCCTCTTACACGCTCTGGATTCCTGACGCTTCGCTTTCTCTTTCCTTTTCTTCCTCTTACATGCTCAAGATTCTTGACGCTCCGATGCTCGTTTCTTCCTTTTCTTCCTCTTACATGCTCAAGATTCTTGACGCTTCGCTTTCTCTTTCTTTTTCTTCCTCTTCCTCACTCAAGAATCCTGACGCTTCGCGTCACGCGCGCTTCGCGCTTTCATCTGCTTCGCAGATGGATTCTTTCGTTACCATACCCGCAGAAAATCAAATGTCAGCTTCGCTGCCGCTTGATTTTCTGTGGGTATGGTATATAATTATCTCAAAAACCCCAGGAGGTCACCCCATTGCAGCAGCTATCCCTTTTTGACGATTCAAACGAAAATTCCTCCGTCGATCTTTCGGCGCCCCTGGCAGAACGGATGCGGCCCCGTTCCCTGGAAGACTATGTGGGCCAGCGGCATCTGCTGGGCCAGGGCAAACTGCTTCTGCAGATGCTGGAAAAAGACCAGATCTGTTCCATGATTTTCTGGGGGCCTCCCGGCGTGGGCAAAACCACCCTGGCAAGGATCATCGCCGGACGCACCAAATCCGATTTCCTGAATTTCAGCGCCGTCACCAGCGGCATCAGGGAAATTCGTGACATTATGAAGCAGGCCCAGGACAACCGTGCTTACGGCATCCGCACTTTGGTTTTTGTGGACGAAATCCATCGTTTTAACAAAGCCCAGCAGGATGCCTTCCTTCCCTATGTGGAAAAGGGCAGCATCACCCTCATCGGCGCCACCACGGAAAATCCCTCTTTTGAGATCAACGGGGCTCTGCTGTCCCGCTGCAAAGTATTTGTGCTGAAGGAACTCACCCCGGAGGAACTGACGGACATGCTCTCCCGGACCCTTACCGACAGGCGGGGATTCGGCGGCAGCACCATTTATATGGAAGAGCAGGCCCTGTCCCATATCGCCGCCTTTGCCAACGGTGATGCCCGCACGGCCCTGAACACCCTGGAGATGGCTGTCCTCAACGGCGAAATCGCCCCGGACGGCTCTATTTCCGTGAGTAAAGAAACACTGGAACAGTGCCTTGGCAAAAAGACCCTGCTCTATGACAAAAAGGGAGAGGAACACTACAACCTGATCTCCGCCCTTCACAAGTCCATGCGCAACTCCGATCCGGATGCCGCCGTTTACTGGCTTGCCAGAATGCTGGAAGCAGGAGAGGACCCTCTTTTTATCGCCAGGAGGCTGATACGTTTTGCCAGCGAGGATGTGGGGCTTGCGGACAATCAGGCACTGCCCCTGGCCGTGGCGGCATATCAGGCCTGCCATTTCAACGGAATGCCGGAGTGCAGTCTGAATCTGGCCCAGACCGTGATCTATCTGTCCCTGGCCCCCCGTTCCAATGCGGTTTACCGCGCATATGAAACCGCAAAAGCAGATGCCCTGACACAGCTCTCGGAGCCGGTTCCCCTGGTGATCCGCAATGCCCCCACGCAGCTTATGGAAGAACTGCACTATGGGGAGGGCTATGTCTACGCCCACAACACCGCAGAAAAACAAGCCCACATGACCTGCCTGCCGGAAAGTCTGAAACATAAACGCTACTACCTCCCCACGGAAGAAGGCTGTGAGGGTGTTTTCAGGGAAAGGCTGGAAAAAAGCAGGGAATTTCTGGCCCATGAATCAAATCCCCCGCTGCAGGCAACGGGGGATTCAACTTGCAACGCTGCAGAACAGAAAGTTTGACCCTCGCAGCATGGCTATTTTCCTCATTGCCCGCGGGGATAATCAGGGAAGCTTTCCGGCGCTGCCCGCAGCAGGGCTGCGCCCTCCCTTGTCATGTTCCTTCCCGTGACATCCTGTCCAGCACTTCCTCTTTCTCCATGTCCTCCAGCTTCCGTTTCCGCATACCGGGCACTGCGGGTTCAAAACCGCACACCTTTTTATACGAACAATAAGTGCAGGCTTCCTCCCCGCCCTTTTCATAGGGATTCAGGGATATGGTGCCGTCCAGGATTCCCCTGCCGATTTCCGTGATTTTGCGGCTCACATAGTCGGACACGGTCTGCAGTTCCTCCCCGCTGAGCACCGAAGAACGGGCAGAAAATGCGCCATCCTTCTTTCTTTCCACCGGAATGACACTGGATTTGTTTCCTGCGTTCCTGTCCAGAAGCTCCACAATATGGGGCGCGCTGTTCACAACGCCGTTCATGCGGAGTTTCTCCCCGATCTGTGCATTGATTTCCTCCGGTGTCAGCTCCACCGGTGTCTCAATGGAGGGATCGTCAATATGATAATACAGAAGCGCCGCCGGCACTGTCTCTTTTCCCGGATGCCGCCCCCTCTCTATCTCCAGGGCCGCGTTCATGTACACCACCAGCTGAAGCTGCAGCCCATAGTACAGCGCCGCAAGGTCAAAACGTTTCTGACCCGATTTATAGTCGATCACCTTCACATACACCGCTTTTTCGTCCTCTGCCACATCGATTCTGTCAATACGGCCCTGCAGCCGCATTTTTTCACGGTCCGACAATGCCACATTGACGCTTTCCAGATGATCCGCGTACTGGAAAGAAAGCTCAAAAGACTCCGGCACAAAGCTTCCGCTGCGGAGCTGCTTTTGCAGTGTCAGTACCGTCCGGGTCAGAATCCGGCTCATCCGGGTGATGGCATATTCATTCCTGGCGCTGCTGTACAGAACCGTGTTGCCGTAGGAAGCCGCGCACTGCTCCAGTGCCTCCCGCACACAGCCCGGGGCAAATTCTTCCGGAAAATCAAACCATGTATAATGGTTTTCCGTAAGTTTTTCCGAGAAACGTTCCAGAACCGCATGATATACCGTCCCCATATCCACACTCTCAAAAGCAAATTCCCCCCGCTCCTTCAGGGCAAGGCCGTACTGCAGAAAATGCCGGTAAGCGCAGGCCGCATAAGTTTCCAGACGGGTGACGCTGTTTTCCAGCTGCACCCCGTACAATGCCCTGGCCACGGCCCTGGACAGTCCCTGGTCCCGGTACCGGCAAAAGGCCGCCTCCGTGAGAAAATCCCTTTTTTCCCGCCACTCTTCCTCCCCGTACACCTGGTAAATGGTGAAAAATTCCTGTTCCTTTTCCCCTGTCAGCATCCCCTCCGCATATTCCCGCAGTCCCTGTGCCAGATAATATGCACCTTCCTGGCCGGTCACGATCTGCTCCAGCGCGCTGTCCAGCTGGGGATGTTCCGTCACTATGGAGGGAAACATTTTCTGCACCACATCCACCAGATAGGCCGGCCGCATGGACTTTCCGGCGCTGTTCACCCTGGCATAGGACAGAAAAAGCCTTTCGGAAGGCTTCGTCATATTCAGATAGAGATAAAAACGCTGGATATACATCTGCTGCCTGGGACTGGGCGCCAGTTCCAGTTCGGATTCCCGCAGAAACTCCCTATCCATATCCGAGATAATCCCGCCCCGGGAAGCTGACTTGGGAATGTTTCCATCGTTCACCCCCAGGAAAAAAAGCACCTTCACCTGACTCAGTCTGGTGCGCTCCATGTCCCCCACCAGCACCCGGTCCACATTCTGGGGTATGGTGCCCACCTGGATCTCACCGAATCCGGCCTCCAGAATCTCCGCAAATTCTTTCCTGGTTATGGTTTCCTCCCCCAAAAGGCCGTAAACCTGGTCCAGCAGCTCCATCACCAGCCGGTATATCTGGGCATATTCCCTGGCCCGGGTCAGTTCTCCCTTTTGCTCAAAACGCGACTGAAACACTGCCAGTTTCTGCTGCACCTTATTCTGCACCAGAAAATCATACAGTCCGTTCACATAGTCCTTCACAAGCTCCTTTTCACCAAGGTGCAGCATTTCCACCTGGCCCATCATGCGTTCCCGCAGGGCATTCAGCTCTTCCAGAACCTCTTCTTTTCCTTCCGTTTCCCGGGTCTTCCGGGTGAAAAGCCTGCTGTAGCCGCGGTACCCCCTGACTCCTGTCTGCAGACAGTAATTTTCCAGCCGGTCCACCTCCTCCCGGGTCAGGTCTGCCAGGCCGCTTCTGAGATAATGAAACACAGCCTCATAGGAAAAGTCTCTGGTATACAATTCCAGGGCGCTCTTGATGAATTCTATCATGGGATTCAGTCCGATTCCCCTGGTTCTGTCGATATAGCAGGGAATCTCCATCTGGGCAAATTCTGTCTCCACATAGGGCGCGTATCCCTCCAGATCGCCCACAATCACCGCCATGTCCCGGTAGGCAAGTCCTTCCTCCCGGATCAGGGAACAGATCTTCCGTCCCGTCTGGCGCACCTCGTCCCGGGGGGTCATGGCCTCAAATATCCGGATTTCATCCTGGGCCTCCTTATAGGGCAGGGTGCCGTAACGGAATAGGCACTTCTCCAGATACCCCAGGGCCGGGGCATTGCGGAACCTGTGGTTTTCCCCCGCAAACACATCCTCCTTCCGCTCCACGGAATTCTCCCCGGAAAGCCTGGTCAGATCCGCAACGGTCTTTTTGCTTAAGTGAAACAGGTTCTGCTCACTGTCCTTTCCGTAAGGATCCTCCCCCTCCCCCAGAGTCAGGGTGACAATCACTTCCCCGCACAGGCGCATCAGTTCCGAAATCACCCTGGTCTGTATGGGCGTAAAGCCGGTAAAGCCGTCAAATACCATGACACTTTCCCGCAGGCGCCGGGATTTATATAAAGAACGACGCAGCACGTCCAGCGTTTCCTCCGTGGTGATGAAGTTTCCGTGGATATAGTCCAGGAAACCCTGATACAATGTCCCCAGATCCTTCAGCTTCTGTGCCAGCGCTCCCCTTTTGCCCGCATACGCAATCAGTTTTGGCATATCTTCCGTGCCGATGCCATACTGCATAAATTCCGAAATGGCGCTTTTCACTTCATGGATATACCCCTGTCTGTGGAGGAAACCGCCCAAAGCGGGCAGTTCATCCTTCAGGTTCGCCGCCACTTTCTGCAGCACCAGGCTCTTGCCCGTATCGTCCAGCACCGGAATCTCCCGGCCGCCCACTTCTTCCAGAATCCGGTGCCCCAGCCGCCCGAAGCTGAGCACGTCAATATTCATAATACCGCCCCTGGGGTTTAAAAGCACCAGTTCCTTCTGTACCTGCATGGTAAACTGGTCAGGCACGATAATACAGAAATTCTGCCTGGGATTCTCCTCTGCCCGCAAAGTGATCTCTTCATATAATTTCCGGCTTTTGCCCGCCCCGGAAGGCCCAAAGTAAAATTGAAGACTCATCCGCCGTTATGTTTTCTCCTTGTCTTCCGGAATTTTTACCTCTTCCAGATAATAACGCCATAAATATTCCGCGACCTCTTGCGTGTCATTTTTCCCTGCCGTCATGCCTGTCCTCTCCTTTTGCCGCCTGCCTTCTTTCTACGCCTTCAGGTCCAGTTCCACCGGACAATGATCCGATCCCTGCACGGCCGAATGAATTTTGGCATCCTCCAGTTTACTTTTTAAGGTTTCGGACACCACAAAGTAGTCAATGCGCCACCCGACATTCCGGCTTCTGGCCTGTCCCATATAGGACCACCAGGAATAGGCGTCTTTCAAATCCGGATAAAAATAGCGGAAGGTATCCACAAATCCGTTTTCCAGCACTTTGCTGAAACAATTCCTCTCTTCGTCCGTAAAACCCGCATTCCGGCGGTTGGTTTTCGGATTCTTCAGGTCGATCTCCTTGTGGGCCACATTCAGGTCGCCGCAGTAAATCACGGGCTTCTTTTCCTCCAGCCCCCTGATATAATTCAGAAAAGCCTCCTCCCACTCCATGCGGTAGGCCAGTCTTGTGAGCTCTCTCTGGGCGTTGGGCACATAGACCGTAACCACATAATACTCCTCATACTCCGCCGTGATCACCCGCCCCTCATGGTCATGCTCCTCCACTCCGATTCCGCATGTCACCTTCAAAGGTTCTTTTTTGGTAAAAATGGCCGTACCGGAATATCCCTTCTTCTCCGCATAGTTCCAGTACTGATGATAGCCCGGCAGGTCAAGTTCCAGCTGGCCGGCCTGCATCTTGGTCTCCTGCAGGCAGAAAACATCCGCATCCACCTCCCTGAAATATTCCAGAAACCCTTTTTGTACACAGGCCCGCAGACCGTTCACATTCCAAGATATCAGTTTCATATTTAACCCCATTTCTGCGCGTTATCCTGTCCGCGCCTGATTTTCTCTTTCTCCCGAAGTTCCGGTGCCCAGGAGGCTGCCGCACACAACTTCCGCACGCGGCTTCTTTTTTAAAAAAATAACTGCCGGCTCTGGAAAAAACGGCAGTTATTGTAACCAAAATGTATAACCGGACACACTCTTTTACAAAAAGATTATACTCCGAATCAGAGAGATAATCAACTAAAAATTCTATCCGGAAATTGTCGGAAAATTGTCAGATAAATATTGGTTCCGGCGTCTATTGACAATACATGGCAATGACGATATATTTTTACTGGGGAATATGATAAATCAAAA
>CAJTLR010000022.1:0-34195 GCA_910577185.1 uncultured Acetatifactor sp. | reverse complement strand
CCCTAAAAAATTTTGAGACAGGAGGTTTTAAAATTGAAACGACGCATTATTTCGGTTGTCCTGGCACTGTGTCTGACCGTTTCTTTCCAGTCAGTGGCATCCGCAGAGAATGGGGATTCTTTGTCCCCTGAAGAGTTTTCCTGGAACACCGAGGAGTCTTCTCTTCCACCAGCGGAGTTTTTTTCCGGCACCGGGGAGTCCTCTCTTTCCCCGGAGGAATTTTTTTCCGGCACAGATGAGGTAACCCTTCCACCCGCGGAATCTTTTTCCGGCACGGATGAGGACACTTTATCCCGGGAAATCCTGTTGCAGCAGGAGGAAATTTCTGCGGAAGAATCCATATCCCCCCAGGCTGCCGGTACGGATGGCGCAATTCCTACCCCGGCGCAGGTCTATGCGGCCATGATTGCATTGAAAGATCAGGAGGCCTACAAGGAGGGAACTCCCTGGACCAACGATGAGCCCTATTCCGACACAAAAGGGTATTATCATTGGCAGGGCGGAACTCTTGACGGGAAAAAAATCTCTGCCGTGGGCTGTGTAGCCTTCGCTTTTATACTCAGCGATGCGGCATTCGGCAGTCTGCCCGCAAGAAGGTACGCAGCGGGAGGTTTTTCATTTGAAGATATCAAACCAGGAGATATTCTGCAGGTAAATGGTGATGCCCATACCGTAATCGTGCTGGAAGTAAACGAGGCCGGCGTGATTGTTGCCGAAGGAAACATCAGCACCGGAGACCACCAGGGCAAGGTTCATTGGGAACGGGGTATCTCCAGAGAAGATGTGATGAGCACTACCAGCCATTATATCACCCGCTATCCGGAAGGCTATGACCCTTCGGAGGACCCTGATGCCGACCGGATCATCGCAAACGGAACACTTGAAGGAGGTCTTGCCTGGAACCTGACAAATTCAGGCACGCTGACTGTATCCGGCAACGGTTCCATACCTGATTACAGCAGTGCAGAAGAACAGCCCTGGTACAATAACAGCAGCCAGATCCGGACAGTGCGCATCGAAGACGGCGTTACCGGTATCGGTGCATGTGCTTTCTGGAACTGCGGGGTCCTCAGTGTGAAGATTCCCTCCAGCGTGACATCCATTGGCAACAATGCGTTCCGCGGCTCCTCGCTCCTTTCCGTGACCATTCCCTCCGGCGTGAAAACCATTCAGGACAGTGCTTTTCGCGCGTGCCCGAACCTTAGTTCGGCGGTGATTTCCGAGGGCGTCGAGACAATCAGCCAAAATGCCTTCAGCGGCTGTAAAAGTCTCAAATCCATAGCATTGCCTTCCACCATCACAGAGGTGGGCAATGCCGCATTTTTTCAGTGCCAGGAAATGACAACCGCTGCTTTCGCCCCCGGCGAAACACAAGTAAAGCTGGGAGACAATCTGTTTACACAATGCTATAACCTGATGACGGTAACACTGCCCAAAAGTATAGACCGTATCGGCGAGGGCATGTTTCAGGACTGCCTGCTGCTTCCCGGCCTGGAAATTCCGCAGGGCGCGGAAAGTATCGGTACGCAGGCATTCGCTTCCTCCGGCGTGAAAGTTATTTTGATTCCGCACAGTGTTACCACAATAGAACCGGGAGCATTCGGCAGTTGTTCTCTGACTAAAATATACTATACCGGCACCGAAGCTCAGTGGAACCGTATCGGCAAATCGGCGGATACCATAGCGGCAGTGTCAAAAGCAGAGATTATTTATGAGTACAGCCCGGAACCATCTACACCGCCGGCACAGACTCCGGAACCTTCTGCATCCCCGGATCCTTCCGCACCGCCGGCACAGACTCCGGAACCTGCCGCATCCCCGGATCCTTCTGCACCGCCCACCCAGGCTCCCGAGCAGACTGCGACTCCCGAGCCCACCGCACTGCCCACCCAGGCTCCTGAGCAGACTGCGGCTCCCGAGCCCACCGCACCGCCTACCCAGGCTCCTGAGCAGACTGCGGCTCCCGAGCCCACTGCACCACCTACCCAGACTCCCGGACAGACTGCGGCTCCTGACCCTGCGCCCACTCCCACGGTTCCTTCCATCAAAGGCGAATCCGGCAAGGAAGGCTGGGCAGCCATCACGGAAGAAGCCGTAAACGCTCCGGAAGGAAAGCAAGTCAATGTAACCATGAACGGTACATCCGTGGTTCCCGGGGATGTTCTCGACAGCGTGAAAGGACAGAATGTGACCATTTCCTTCGACATGGGCAACGGAATCGTCTGGTCCGTAAATGGCCGGGATGTCACTGCTGACCACGCAAATGATGTGGACCTTTCCGTACAGGTCGGAACATCAGCCATTCCGGAGGATGTTGTGAATCATGTGGCCGGAAACCGCCGGACAATACAGCTCAGCCTTGCCCACGACGGCGATTTTGGCTACAAGGCTGTGCTTACAATCAATGTGGATTCAGCCTATGCGGGCATGTATGCAAACCTCTTCTATTATAATGAACGTCTTGGCAGGCTTGAATTTGTCACTGCCGACCAGATAAACCAGGCCGGCATTGCAGAACTGGTATTTACGCATGCTTCGGACTATTGTCTCGTCATGGACGGCAATGTCATGGACGGAGACAGCGGCAGTTCCTCCGGAGGCGGCGACGAATCCACATCTCCTGATGAAAACGATTCGCAGGGGACAGACACCGTCTCTCCCAAGACAGGAGAAGACGGTTCCGGCGCAGAATTCCTGCCGGAAGAAAATCATCCGGATTTGGTGCGGCTGCTTTTGATAGGAGCCGTGGTACTGGCAGCATCCGCAGCCTGCCTGACTGCCTTCAGGCGTACCGGCCTTTTCCGAAATTCCCGCCAATGACATAGAATGACAGTGGGGCTGTCACATCATCGATTTTGTGCACAGCCCCCATTTCCCGGGAATCAAATACCCCCGCTGCAGGCAACGGGGTATCAAACTTGCAGCGCTGCAGAACAGCGGGGTATTTTCCTCATTGCCCGCGGAAATAAAAGGCGCAGTATCCCCGTGAAATCCCCCGGACGGGCAATCATGGGTATGGCTGAAAATAACGAAAAACCAGAAGAGAGGAACCGGCGGCATTATGACTTCATTAAAATCTGACAGACTGAAAGCAAAGAAACTTTTTCTATTTGACATTGATGGAACCCTGGCGGTAGGGGACACTCTCTATGATGGCAGCGCCGACCTGCTCCGTTATATTGACAGGATCGGAGGCCGGGCATATTATATCACCAACAATTCCACCCGCAGCGGTGAGGATTATGTGACAAAATTCCGCAGCGCCTTCCATCTGGAGACCACAAAGGAGCAGTTTATTACCTCCGGTTACATGACCCTTCGCTTTCTCAGGGAGCACTATTCCGGACGCAAAATTTTTGTGCTGGGAACCGCTTCCTTTATCAGGGAACTGCGCAGCAGCGGATTATGTGTCACGGAGTCAGCCCAGGAAGACATCGCCTGTGTGGTTGCGGCCTACGACAGCGAACTCACCTATGGCAAACTGGTGGAAACCTGCAAAGTTCTCTCCACCATGGATGTCCCTTTTTACGCCACCAATCCGGATCTGTGCTGCCCCATAGATTTCGGCTTTGTCCCTGACTGCGGTGCCATCTGCAGCATGCTCACCCAGTCCACCGGAAAAGAACCTATCTATCTGGGCAAACCCAGCCGGCAGGTGGTGGACCTATGCCTCTCCCAGTCCGGTTTTTCCCGCGACGAAACTCTGGTGGTAGGGGACAGGCTTTACACCGATATCGCCTGCGGCATCAACGGAGAGGTGGATACCTGCGTGGTCTTCACCGGGGAGGCAAAGCCGGAGGACATGGACAGCACTCCCTATCCCGCGGATTACTGCTTTGCCAATATAAAAGAGCTTCTGATGCACTGCACCGAAGCCCCCTGAGCAGCCCGGACACAAGTCACACGGGCTGCCCCCTTTATGTTTTTGTCACAATGATGCGTGAATGCCCTTTTCGATAATCCCATAGCCAAGGGGATAGGGGCCCGTGTGCACGCTTATGGTGGCTCCTATCTGGAAAATGGGAATCTCCTTTATGTCATATCCCTTTTCCCTCAGCGCTTCCAGTGTATGATCCCGGAAGGAAACCGCCTCCTGATAATCGTATCCGAATCCCACCACGATACTGTAGCTGTCGATTCCCTTCCCTTTCTCCAGGTAATCCGCCAACAATTCCAGCGCTTTTTCCGTAGTGCGTTTTCTTCCCCTTCCGATTCCGGAAGGAAAGATTTCCCCCTCTCTCAGGGTGATGACCGGACGGACACCCAGCACGCTTCCCGCCACTGCCGCCACTTTTCCGATACGCCCGCCATGTTTCAAATATTCCATATCGCCCACCGTGAAGAAAATCCTTCCGGTGCTCTTTATCTCCTCCAGCCGGGCTATGGTCTCCCTATATCCCATGCCGCTGTCCCGCAGCGCCGCTGCCTCCAGCACAAACTGCCCCTGCAGCACCGTATTGACGCAGGAATCCAGCACCGTGATCTCCGCGTCGGGATAGTCTTCCATCACGATATTTCTGGCATTGAGGGCAGACTGCATGGAACCGCTGAATTTTGTGGTGATACAGATACAGATGACAGGAATCCTTTCCTTCACAAAAGGCAGAAATGCCTCCACATAGTCCTGGGTGGATGGCATGGATGATTTCGGATATACTCCTTTCCGGTCCACCATCTGCTGATAAAAGTCCCGGATCCCTATTTCTACGTTTTCTTTCAGATAGTGTTCGTCGTCAAAAGAAACATAAAAAGGAACCACGGATATATTCCTCTCCTTCGCCAGCTCCTCCGGCAAATCACAAGAACCATCGCTGATAATATGAAACATTTCACTCATCCCCAAAATCCACCTTCCTCCAGGATCTTTTATAATACAATTTCACAGAAGCATGTTTTTGAAAAAGTCTGCCTGCCGGGACAGAATTCATTTTCATTTGTTTTTACTTCCATCATGTACAGAATACCATGTCCGGGAAAAAATATCAATACTCTCCTTGCCCCTTGTCGCATTTTATAGTTTTTCTCCCTTTTTGATGTAGTATTTGGAACTATATGTTGCAGGATAATTTCCGGTTTATGAGGTGCATCTCCATAATAACTGTAAATAAATCATAAAAAAACTTGATTTTTGTTTAAAATAGGTGTATTTTTAACCAATAGGAAACAATCAGAACAGACTCCTCATGCCGCATATCCCAAACGGCAGACAGCGTCTGGCAGCAACGGAGAAACAAGGAGATCCATCCATGCAAATTCAGCACACCATACCTTTGCGCAGCATTGCCGAAAATGACCATGACAAACTGGCCATAAAGCCTTTTTTACAGGAGGATATCAGCGCACACGACCACGACTGTTTTGAACTTGCTTATGTGACCGGCGGCACTGCCCAGCAGACCCTGGACCAGGTTACCACCACAATCAGCAACGGCGATTATTTTATCATCGATTACGGCAGCCGTCACAGCTATCAGAACTGCAGATCCTTTACCCTGATTAACTGCCTGTTTCTGGCAGAAATCATTGACGATACCCTGGCCGGACATCAGTCTTTTGATGAGCTGCTGCGCGTATGTCTCATCCGGTATCACAGACAATATTTCGGCCAGACCCCCGCAAACAGAATTTTTCATGACAAAGACGGCCGCGTCCTGCAGCTTCTCCGGGGCATGCAGGAGGAATATGAAGAAAAAAATACCGGCTATCAGGAAATTTTCCGGGGACGGCTCCTGGAAATCCTGATCCTGACCATGCGCCAGGTAGTGCTGGAGCAGACCATAAGGGAACAGACCATGAGACAATCCCGCCAGAATGTGAAAAGCGATATCATTCTGGATCTGATCCGTTTTATGGAGACCAATTACAGAAACCGGGCAGTGCTGGGTGATTTCTGCAACAAACACCATTACAGCCTTCCCTATATCAGCAGACGTTTCAAGCAGGAAACCGGACTGTCCGCCCTGGAATACCTCCAGAAAATCCGACTTGAAAAGTGCTGCGAACTGCTGGCAGGCAGCGCCCTTCCGATACAGACCATCGCCCAGATGGCCGGTTACGGGGACATCAAGTTCTTCAACCAGCTTTTTAAGCGAAAGATGGGCGTATCCCCCAGGGAATACCGGAAAGCGGCCTCCACCCGGTGAGGGCATGAACCCGCAGGATTTTTTCGTTTTCGCGGAACGGTAAGAAAGCACCTATTAATGTGCAAAAACCAGCCTTTTTTATCCTCCCGCTGTCTGGTAAACTAAAATATAACATACAAACCGAAATCAGCAGTCTCTCACACAGTGCCCGGATGCTCTCCGGACACGGTTCCCCACAGCCGGAGGTTCCCCCGGGGTACAGGATGAGAACTGCCAAATGACAACCGGCAATGTTCCCGGGGCATAATTTCGTGCACCGCCGGAACACTGCCGGACCGGAATAGGAGGCACATATATGAAATGGAACGCAAAATGGATCAGGCCCGTTGCAGATACCGGTGATGCGGCGCCCGTATACGGAAAAACATTTCGTCTTCCGGGAGAAATCAGGGAAGCAAAGCTCTTCCTGACTGCCCTGGGCGTCTATGAAGCAGAATTAAACGGCAAAAGAGTGGGCGACTTTGTCCTTGCCCCCGGCTGGACTACCTATGGCAAAAGGCTCCAGTATCAGGAATATGACATTACAGATCTTCTGGATAAGGAAAACAGGATTACTGTCACCGTCGGCAAAGGCTGGTACCGCACCCATCTGATGAGTTATAATGGTTCGGCCTACCAGCAGGAATTGTGCGCCAGACCGGCAGGCCTGCTGGCCCAGATAGTCATTACATACCAGGATGGGCACCAGGAAACCATAATCACCGACGAAAGCTGGCAGGTATCCGAAGGACCGGTCCGCTTTTCCGAAATATATGATGGCGAAATCTATGATGCATCTGTTTCCCCTGCCCTGGACCAGGAGACCGTATGCTTTGACGGACCCTTTGAAACCCTGATTCCCCAGCAGGGAGAAAAGATTACAGAGCAGGAAAGGGTGTCCGGCGCACGTCTCATCATGACGCCGAAGGGCGAGACCGTCATTGATTTCGGCCAGGAAATCACCGGCTATGTGGAGAGCACGCTGGATGCCGCCGCCGGTGAGATTCTGGATCTCTCCTTTGCGGAAGTTCTGGACAAAGACGGCAATTTCTATACGGAAAACTACCGCGGCGCCAAAGCCATGTACCGCTACATCTGCAGGAATGGGCATCAGACCTATAAGCCCAGGCTGACTTTCTGGGGATTCCGCTATATCCGCGTCAACCGGTTCCCCGGCGGCACACAAAAAGCCCTTCCGGAATGTTTTACTGCCATTGCCGTGCACTCTGACCTGAAGCGTACCGGTTATTTAAGCTGCTCCAGCCAGAAGCTCAACCGGCTTTTTGACAATATCATCTGGGGCCAGAAGGGCAATTTCCTGGATGTGCCCACAGACTGTCCCCAGCGCGACGAACGGTTCGGCTGGACCGGCGATGCCCAGGCATTTGTCCGCACCGCCTGCCTGAATTACGATGTGGAAAAGTTCTTCACAAAATGGCTTGCCGACATGGCCGCAGACCAGCGGGAAAACGGTTATATCGGACATGTCATTCCCGACTATGTGTATTCCAGTGCGGCCAGCGCCGCCTGGGGAGACGCCGCCACCATCTGCCCCTGGGAAGTATATAAGGCCTACGGCAGTAAAAAGATTCTGGAAAACCAGTTTTCCTGCATGTGCAAATGGGTGGATTATATCACTTCCACCACCACCACGCCTGACCTTTGGACCGGCGGCAGACACTACGGTGACTGGCTGGGGCTGGATGCCCCCTCCGGAAGCTATAAAGGTTCTTCCCGGGAAGACTTTATTGCATCCGCTTTTTACGCCCATTCCGCATCCCTTGTGATAAAGGCCGGAAAAGCCCTGGGCAGGGATGTTTCCTCCTATGAGGCGCTTTACAGGCGCATCGTGGACGCCTTCCGCAAGGCTTATCCCGAATACCTGACACAGACCGAATGTGTGCTGGCCGCCCATTTCCGTCTGGCTCCCGACTGCCAGGCTGCCGCAGACCAGCTGGCCCGCATGGTAAAAGACTGCGGAACCAGGCTCCAGACAGGTTTTGTGGGAACGCCTTACCTGCTCCATGTACTCAGTGATTATGGTTATGGGGAACTTGCCTACTCCCTGCTGCTGCGGGAAGAATATCCCTCCTGGCTCTACCCGGTCACCAAAGGCGCCACCACCGTCTGGGAACACTGGGACGGTATCATGGAAGATGGCGGCTTCTGGAGCGCCGACATGAATTCTTTTAACCATTATGCTTACGGGGCCGTGGCGGACTGGGTCTATGGTGTGGCTGCGGGAATCCTGCCCCTGGAGGATGCCCCCGGTTACCGCAGAGTACGGATTGCGCCCCTTCCCGACGCCCGCCTGGACTGGCTGAAGGCCTCCCTCTCCACCAGGCATGGCAGGATCTGCTCTCAGTGGAAAAAACAGGATGACATGTGGCGCTATGAGATCACGACTCCCGTGGAAGCGGACGTGGTCATCGACGGCAAAACCCACCATGTGACACCGGGAACCTGGTGTTTTTACAGCAAAATCTGAAGCAAAAACCCCCGCTGCCGGACAGCGGGGGTTTTATGCGCAGGCCCGTACACAAGGTGCGACTCCCCGCAATGGAATTATGCCGCAAAAGCAGCGTACGGGGCGCGCAGCAAGCCTGAAGCATATTCACGGACATACTGTGTCTCACAACTCATCCAGGTACAGCTGCACCCTGGTTTGAATCTTCTTTACGGTAGCCTCCAGGGTGGCGTCCCCTGCAAAGTACATCCCCGCCTCCTCGTATACAATGGCAGCAACCGGATCCATATTTACACCGGACCTCATGGGTACCGCAGACTGCGCCTTCTCCTCCACCCATCTGATGGTTTCTTCCACAAATGCCTCTGTCTCCGGGTCGGCAGGCTCACCATACCGCTTCCTCAAATTGGCCTCGAAGCTGTCCTTCCTGACCGGAAGCAGATCCTCCATAAGCCCTATCCCTGCCTGAAATTCCTCCGAAAGCATATATTCCACAAAATCCCATGCCCCCTCCTTATTTGGGGACGCGCTGTTGATTGCAAATATACTGTATGCCCAGAGCGGATATTCCCCGCCTTCCCAGCCCGGATATCCTACCAGAGTGGACAGATAGTCTTCCCCTTCGTATATGTAGTTCCCCAGTATTCTCTTTGGTTCTGCATCCAGCGGACTCCTTATTGTAAGGGTATCAAACAGCCACTCTCCCTCTTCGCCGCTGTGGTCCATAAATAATCCCGACCCGTTGCGGTCCGTATGAATTTCCCACTTACCGCAGGACTCCAGTATCTGCCGGAATTCTTCCCCGTCAAAACTGCAGGTCTTATTCTCATAATCTATAAAATGTTCCCCATAATACCCGCTGCCCATGCAGTAACCCAGGGCTCCCTGCGGGCTCTGGGAAAACATCATCCTGTTTTTCTCCCCCAGCTCCAGAAACTTCCAAACCGTCAGTTCATCGCGCTTGACAAAATCCCCCCTTGCCTGCAGAGTACAGAGAACAAACCCGGGAAACACTGTCACATTCTTCCCATCTATGATATTTGCCTCCTTTACCGATTCCACAAGATCTTCACTGCTGACCACCGTGCTCTTTTCATAATAGGGATCCAGGTCCTCGAAAACGCCCTGCCTTGCCAGATCCCCCGTATAAACACGGCTCACATCTATCAGGTCTGCCGCTTCTCCCCTGAGCAGCTGTCTTAGCAGCGCCTCCTCATCCATCGTGGGTACGATCTCCACCTTATACTGGCTGCTCTGCCGGTTATACATCCGCACCAGCCTTTCCGTAACGGTGGAAGAATAATCCGTAGCCAGAGTCACCGTCTCTTTGCCGGGATACTTCTGGCTGTCTTCAAAAGTGACACTGGCAAAGGTCAGTACCCGGTACGTATTGGAAAACTCGCATAACAGTGTAAAGCTTCCCTCCTCCTGATACACCTTGTCCACACTGTCCCCGTTCATCTGGATAAATTCGTCTTTCCAGTTCCACAGTTTCCTGTACTCACCGCTCTCCGGCACATAAGCGCTCATTCCTTCCCCGGTGCGTAAGATGATACCTTCTTCATATCCGTCATATACCCCCAGCGGAACCTCCGGACACACATACCGCTCCCCTATGCCTCCCAGTTCCACAAATACCGGTTCTTCCCCGGTAACGCAATATCCGTATGCCCTGTCATCCTTTCCTGTCACAACCCCTTCCAGGGATTCCAGTTCAGGCTGATACACCCCCTCCAGACTGCCCTCCGGTCCAAAGCAAAAAACGCATCCGCCTTCCCCGTAGCTGTAAAGAATGATGCTGCCGTTTCGGGTCACCGTCCCCTGGTCCAACCGCTCCCCCATTCCCTGCAGTTCTTCCTGGTCCGGCTCTATTCTCCACAGAAGTTCCCCTTCTGGCCCGTACTTCTCCAGCCTGTAGGTGGTGGTCTCTTCCTCCTGGTCATGAAAACGCCAGAAAATATGACAGTTCCCTTCCCTGTCTGCCAGCAGAAGCGGTCTGTTACTTTCTCCCCATCTTTCTATATCGGTCATCACATAGAACTTTTCCTGACTGCCATCTGCAATCCGTATTCTGCTGATTCCGTAATAGTCCCTGGGAATCTCCCCTTCCTCCGTCTGTTCTTCCTCTAAATAATCGGTTACATAAAACCATTCCCCGTTTACGGCATAAGACAGCATGGTATCAAACGGCATGATCTCCTTATCTGTCTCAATATAGTGAAAATCCGCTACTGCAGTCACCCCTCCATTGTCTTCTGCCCGGGTGCCTGTTCCCCCTGTCTCCTCCCATGGGGCAGATTCCTGTCCGGACTGTCCTTCCCCCACGCCGGAAACGGAGTCCGGGTTATCTCCGGCTCCGCAGGAAACAGACAGCAGTGACAAAAACACCGCTGCGGCACATATTCCCTTTTTATATTTCATATTTTACCCCATTTCTGCGCGGCCTTTTGCGCATGTCAGGTTTGTGGATGCCGTATTCTGTCCGCTGATACTCTGCTCCTTATAATTCATCCAGGTACAGCTGTACCCTGGTCTGAATCTTCTTTACAGTAGCGTCCAGAGAGGCATCCCCTGCAAAATACATCCCTGCTTCCTCAGTCACAATCGTCCAGACCGGATCGGAAACTACACCGAACTCCTCCAGTACGGCAGATTCTGCCATCTTCTCTATCCATCTGATATTTTCTTCCGCCGATATTTCCGGGTCCGGATCTTCATACTGCTCCATCAGGCTGGTCCTGAAACAGTCCTTCCTGACAGGCAACATATCCATCATAAGTCCTATCCCTGCCTGAAACTCCTCCGAAAGCATGTATTCCAGAAAATCCCATGCCCCGTCCTTATTTCGGGACGCGCTGTTGATTGCAAATACGCTGTATGCCTGAAGCGGATATTCCCCGCCTTCCCAGCCCGGATACCCTGCCAGAGTGGACAGATAGTCTTCCCCTTCGTATATATAGTCACCCTCCAGCTCTCTTGGTTCAATATGCTTCGGACTTCCGACCGTCAGAATCTCGAACAGCCACTCTCCCTCTTTACTGCTGCTGTCTACATAGTCTCCCGACTCATTGCGCTCCGAATGTTTTTCCCATGTGCCGCAGGACTCCAGTATCCGTCGGAATTCCTCCCCGTCAAAGCTGCAGGTCTTATTCTCATAATCTATAAAATGCTCCCCGTAATACCTGATGCCCATGCAGTAATCAAGTGCAATATCCGGGCTTTGTGTATACAGCATCCTGTTTTTCTCCCCCAGCTCCAGGAACTTCCAGATCGTCCATTCATCATTTTTGACAAAGTCCCCCCTGGCCCGCAGGGTCCGAAGCGAAAAAAACGGAAATACGGTCACATTCTTCCCCTTTACGGTATATGCCTCCCTGACCGATTCCAGAAGATCTTCCTGTTTTACCAGGGAACTTCTTTCATAATAGGGGTCCAGATCCTCAAAAACCCCCTGCCTTGCCAGATCCCCTTTGTAAATCCGGCTCACATCCATAAGGTCTGCCCCTTCTCCCCTGAGAAGCTGCCTCTGCAGCGCCTCCATATCCAGCGTGGGTACAATCTCCACTTTGTACCGGCTGCTCTGCCGGTTATACATCCTCACCAGCTGTTTTGCAAAAGTGGTGGCATAATCCGTGGCCAGGATCACAGTCTCTTTTCCCGGATATTTTTCGCCATCCTCAAACGTCACATTGGCAAAGGTCAGAATCCGGTATGTATCGGAAAACTCACACAGCAGGGTAAATCTTCCATCTTCCTGACATACCTTGTCCACACGGTCCGCATCCATCTGGATATATTCGTCTTTCCAGCTCCACAGTTTCCTGCTTTCACCGGTCTCAGGCACATAGGCGTACATTCCCTCCCCGGTGCGTATCATCAGGCCTTCTTCATATCCATCATATACCCCAAGGGGAGCCTCAGGGCAGACATAACGCTCCCCCGCACCCCCCAGCTCCACGAATACCGGTTCCTTCCCCGTAACGCAGTATCCGTATGCCCTGTCTTCTTTTCCCAGCACAACCCCTTCCAGGGATTCCAGTTCCGGCTGATACACCGCTTCCAGTGTGCCCTCCGGCCCAAAGCAAAAAGCGCATCCCCCCTGCCCGTAACTGTAGAGAATTACCCTGCCGTCCGGTGTCACCGTTCCCTGCTCCAGCCGCTCTCCCATTCCTTCCAGTGCGTCCCCATCCTGCCGGGTCCTCCACAAAAGTTCCCCTTCCGGCCCGTACTTTTCCAGACTGTAAGCCGTGTCTTTTTCCTTCCAGTCATATAAACGCCAGAAAAGATAGCAGTTCCCTTCTCTGTCTGCCAGCAGGAGCGGCTTGTTATCTGCCCCCAGCATTTCTGTCTCCGTCACCACATAGAGCTTCTCCTCCTGGTTATCGGCGATCCGTATCCTGGTGATTCCATAATATGACGTTGAGGTTTCCCCATCTTCCCCCTGCTCCTCCGCATAATCGGTTGCATACAGCCACTCCCCGTTTATATCATAAGACAGCATGGGATCCCAGGGAGAGATCTGCCGGTCCGTCTTCATATAGTGAAAATCAGCCACCGCGGTCACTCCCCCATTGTCTTCTGTCCGGATACTTGTATCCCCGGTCTGCCCCTGCGGCTGTTGGACGGATTCCTGCCCGGACTGCCCTTCCCCCACGCCGGAAACGGAGTCCGGGATATCCCGGACTCCGCAGGAAGCAGACAGCAGAAACAAAAATACTGCTCCGACACATATTCCCCTTTTATATTTCCTATTTGCCCACACTTTTCCTTCTTCCTCCTGCTGCCCTTCCCTATTCCGTAGCCTTCGGCCGGTTCTATCTGCTTACAGATCTGTGAAAAGTTTCCCAGACATAATTTGTCGAAATTTTTTCCGAATGTCTGCAGGAACTATTGGGACACAGATAACTCTCGTATATAACATACTGGGCTTCAAAAAGCCAGCAATCCGTCAAATGATGATCTGCCTGATTACATTTTGCAACCGGTCCTCTTTCTGCCCCTGTTTTACTTTTTTGAATATCCACATTCATTGCTGTTCCGCAACGGGAACACTTCACCAGCGCCATTGGAACCACTTCTTCCGCCTGCACCGGCACCACACTCTGTACGCCGATTACCAGTCCAAGAACTGCCGCAATTGCCAGGTTCTTCCATCTTCTCATACCCTTCATGAAAAATTCCTCCTTCTATATTTATCCTTTGTGAACTTCCCGCGAAAAGTTTAATTTTATGATAACAGATAATACTTCCTTTGTCGACGGACAGAGTTGTTGTAAAATAAAAAAAATTTACAACAACTCTGTCCCTATTCATAAAACTTATGTAATGATATAATGTTGACACACAAGGGCATTGTGTCAACTATTGATTCCATGTGCGCTGACGCACACCAAATCATGGTATTATGTTGACACACAAAGGCATTGTGTCAACTATTGATTCCATGTGCGCTGACGCACACCAAATCATGGTATTATGTTGACACACAAAGGCATTGTGTCAACTATTGATTCCATGTGCGCTGACGCACACCAAATCATGGTATTATGTTGACACACAAGGGCATTGTGTCAACTGTCGATTCCATATGCGCCAACGGTTTTCTATTGTTGATATGCCCAGCAGACTAAGGAGGATATGCAGATGAAAAAACGTTTTACAAAACACTTTATTTTATTCACTTCCGCGATGTCATTATGCGCCGCGGTTCTCACGGGACTTCCGGCTTCCGGCACGTCCATGCCGGAAACGGAAGGCGGGGTGCCGGGAAGCATAACGGAAGATTATGTCCCGGAAACAGCTCCCGAAACTGACCCGGGAATTGCCCCACACAATGATCTCCCTCCCCAGGATTTTAGAGAAGAATAACTTATTCCGTCTCTTCCATTTTCCTAATGAGTACTTTTTTATAAAATGATTCATTTTGTTTCCGCTTATCCAATTTGCTGAGTATTAAGCAGCGAGTAAGCTCTATTTCATTATCCAGAGTCTTGTCAACCGGAATGCCTTTCCTTTTTCGCTCTTCACCATTCCACCAGCGGTCATACAAAGCACCTGCGATTGCACGCAATCTGCGAAAACAAAGGCATTCCCTGACAATACTTTCAGAATAACTATCAGCCTTGTCAAAATCTCCCTGATTCCCTCTTTCGCTTCCCACATAGCCGATCATAAATTCATACATTCCGGCCCTGGTTTCTATCATTCCGTGTTCTGAAAAATGTTCATATATCTCTTCAAACCGTTCCATACAAGTTAAAAATTCACTGCTTTTTTTATCCATTCTCTGCATCATATTCTGAATGCAGGACTGTTCTTCATATGTCAGGTATTTCTCACCCCTCTGTAAAAAACACTCATATGGTAAAGTCAGCTGCAATATAGCAAGCAATTGTCTATATTGTATACCAGCATCTTCTTGTTTCTTCCCCAGACTGATTTCCTGGCGTGCCAATGCCTGCTGGTTACACCGTATTTCTGCAGAAACAAGCTCTTTGATCTGCCCATGCAGCCGCTTAGCTTCTTCCATCCTCCGGTCATTGATGCATCTCCTGAGCTGTTCCATCAGCAGCCTGGCCTCAGGCTCCTCCGTAACCAGTTCCGTCCGTGTCATCTCCCCGGAAAGCCCCAGTCGCTCAAAAAGCATTTCCACGATCGCCCTCTGGGAAACTGCCTTTCTGTTTTCCAGGCGTCTCAGTGTCTTCACATCACAGATTCCCTGGCACAGTTCCCCCGCACTCATCCCGAACATCTTCCTGCGGATCCGGATAACATCATTGATGCAGGCTATCCCCTTCTCCACATAAAGATAGCACCAGCTGACTGTCTCCCTGGGAATTTTAAATTCCTCATACACGGATTCCAGCACGCCCTTCCACTCCGCATTTTCCTGCCTCATATGGTTCAGGGTCCCTGCCTTCCCCTGCTCTCCTTTTTGGGCCAGGCCTTCCGCCATCCGGCACAGCAGCCTCTCACGCATCCCCAGAAGTTCCCAGAGATAGTACATCCGGGAATTATCCCGCAGGCACTCTACCGCAGTATTGCAGTACTTCAGTAACTGCTGTTCCCAGCTTCCGGAGTCCCGGCCGGCTTCTGTCTCCCGGTTCAGGCTCCCTTCCGTGTTCCTTTCCCTGTTTGGGGCTTCCCTCTCTTCTCCCTGTCTCCGGCTTTCGTCTTCCATCCTTTCCCGGAACAAGCATCTGCACAGAAAGTAAACTGCCTTGGGGTAAATTTTCGCCTTTCCCACCCCGTCCAGCCCGGCCTGCCTGATATAAGAAAGTACTTTTCGATAATGCCCTGCCTGCTCTCCCTCCTCCCGATACTGCTCTGCTTCCAGTATCAGATTCAGCTCCTTTATGGAAAAAATTCTCTTCCCGGGAGATTTGTCCCAAAGATGCGGCATTGTCATACGCACTGCTTCTTCCAGAAGCAGATACAGCTCTTCCCTGCCTGCACCTTCAAGACAGCGAATCTGTGCCCGCATGCTCAGATAAAACTGTCTCTCCAGTCTGGCCCCCACACTGAGATCACCGCCCTCATCTTTCACATAGGTCACACGATACTGCTCCAGAAGCCCATCTGCCTGGCCGGTTTCCCCGTACGCAATACAGTGCAAAATCTTCTGTCTGGCCGTCCAGTGGTCATATTCCCGGTAATCTAAATAATGTTCATAGTCCTCCGCCCCCACACCCAGCCTTTCCAGAAGGGTATCCTGCAGGAGCTTGGGCGCTTTCCGCTTACCGTTTTCATAGTAGGAAAGCATCTGCTCCGTGCACAGTCCCTCACAGACCTGCGCCAGCTGGAATCCCCGCTGCTGACGCAGATTACCGATATAAGTGCCGACCCTCCCGTCTGTCATAGCCCTGCCCCCGTCCCAATGTTCCGCTTCCTTTTTCCTGTTTTGTACGCAATTTCTGCAACATTTCTATCCGTTACTTTTTACTACAGTATAGCGGAATTTATGGCAGGAATCAAACCTTTTCGGAAGGAATCGTTCCGGTCCCCGGCCCAGCCTCTTTCAGGGGATTTTACGTCAGCACATTTTAATCCTGACGAATCTGCGTTTTCCAATTTTCAGGACATCATCCGTCTGTATGTTTTCCTCCATGTTTTCCACCCTGACACCGTTTTTCTGCACACCTCCCTGGGAAACCAGCCTCCTGAACTGGGAACCGCTTTCCACCAGGCCCGCCTGAATCAGGGGTCTGACACAGTCGTGGACGGTGCCGCTCTCCAGAACCACTTCCAGAACCTGCGCCTGCTCCGGTACCGCCTTGTTGGTAAATGCTTCCCTGAAAAAACATTCTGCCGCCTCCGTCTCTTCCCGGGTGTGGTACAGGGATGTGATCATTCCTGCCAGGATCAGTTTACAGTCCCTGGGATTGCAGCCATCCGCCAGACGTTCCTTGATTTTGTCCAGTTCCTCCGGCGCAATATCCGTGGCAAGCTCAAAATACTTCACAATCAATCTGTCCGGCACCTGCATGACTTTGGTGAACATGCTGCAGGCATCCTCACAGATGCCGATAGTGTTCCCCAGACTTTTACTCATCTTCTCCGTGCCGTCTATTCCTTCCAGAATGGGCATAAACAATGCCGCCTGGGCCGTTTGTCCCCTCTCTTTCTGAAGCGTTCTCCCCATGAGGATGTTGAATGTCTGGTCCGTTCCCCCTAACTCCAGGTCAGCCTTCAGTTCCACGGAATCATAAGCCTGCATCAGAGGATAGAAAAACTCATGAAGTCCTATGGGCGTGCCGCTGCGGAACCGGTTCTGAAAATCGTCCCTCTCCAGCATTCTTGCCACCGTAACGGAGGAAGCCAGTTCCAACGCCTCCCGCATCGTCAGAAGTTCCAGCCATTCCCCATTGTACCTCACCTGGGTTTTGTCACGGTCCAGAATCCGGAAAATCTGTTCCTGGTAAGTCTGGGCATTGCGCAGCACCTCGCTGTCCGACATGGCCCTTCTCCCCTTGCTTTTTCCCGTGGGATCCCCTATTTTCCCGGTAAAATCCCCTATCACCACCACTATGGAATGCCCCAGGTCCTGCATCTGCTTCAGTTTCCGCAAAACTGCCGCATGTCCCAGATGAATATCCGGTGCGCTTGGATCCATGCCGAATTTCACTGTCAGCGGTTTTCCCGTGCAAATACTCCCGGCAATTTTTTTCTCCAGTTCCTCCTCACCGATCAGTTCGGCTGCCCCCTGCCTGATCACCCTCATCTGATGACGCACCAGACGGGACAGGAGGGCCGCATCCGGCTCCGGTTCTCTTCCTGTTCCTGTATCCACGGTTTCCCCAGCTCCCTTGTCCTGAAGCGTTTCCTCCTGGTTCTGCACTTTTGTCTCCATGTCTTTTCCTCCATTGCTCTTTTCCAGTTTTTGTTTTCTTTCATACGCAGGCAACACGCAAACCGGGACATTCCTTTTTGTCCTGCAGTTTCCGGGAGCAATGAACATCTTGTATTCCGGTACCGCCCTGGGCGCATGCAGCTTTCGCTGCTAATTTCCTTACGCGCCCCTGCGCAATCGAGTAGGGCAATACTCTTCTCCCCTGCTCGCCGCGCGCCCCGTGCGCCGCCTGGCGGCATAATTCCAAGTGCGAGGAGTCGCACTTTGTGTACGGGGCTGGCATAAAAAAACTCCCGTCCTTCAAAAGGACGAGAGTCATAAACTTCCGCGGTACCACCTTATGTTTACAGACAATTCACACTGTCTGCCTCTTCGGGTACGTCCAAAATTCTCACGGATAATACCCTAGCACGCTAACGGGTGCGGGAACCGTCGCAGCCTACTCACCCGGAACGGATATTCGGTGCGAAGCTCAAAGATGTATTCACACTATGGTTTCCCATGCGCCTCTCATCATCCGGCTGCTTTCTGTATGCTCTGCCATGTGCTACTTCTTCTTGTCATTGCTTTTCTCAATCAATCGCTTGAATATGAAATTATAGGTATTATATCCAAACGGAAACCTGCTGTCAAGAAAATTCTCAAATTTCACAAAATATTTTAGGAATGAATTTTCAAACACACTCTAGCCCCGTTCGGCCACCTTCCTGAAATACTCGGCAATATTTTCCTTAATCTCCGCGGGGCGTATGGTCTTGAGGAGATATCCCGCAGGCTTTAAGGGAATGATCTTCTGCAGTCGCTCCCGGTCCACACTGCCCGTCAGGAAAATAACCGGCGTGTCGGCCAGCTCTTCCTCTGCCCGGATCATCTCCAATACCTGCCTGCCATCGCAGACGGGCATCTCGTAGTCCAGCAGTACCAGATCCGGTTTATCCAGAGTCATGGCCCGGATTGCGGATACTCCCGACTTGGCCGTGGATACATCATAATCGTTGCCCAAAAGCTCCTTCATGACCTGCAGCATAAGATTGGAATCGTCCACCACCAGGATTTTCTTCTTATGGGCAGTGTCGCTTTCCTGAAGATATTTAATAATATCCTCCATGGAACTCTCCGCGCTGAGCAGATTATCCGTCCCCTGTTTCAGCAGCTGGGGGGCAGACATACAGTACGCAAAATACCCTGCTCCCGTATCAAAAAGCAGACTGCACTGGGGATTTCTCTTTTCAAAAATTGTCTGAAACTGTTCATAAGTCAGCAGGTTCTCATCCTTCAGCGTCAGCGGCTCTGCCGAGGGAAAATGAACCATGATGCGCTCCACAAACTGCATTGCCGTGTATCTGGTGGCATTTATCATCATCGTATTCACTTTCTCGGAGTCGCTTCCGCCCACAAGCTGGCCCACCGTGTTAGACAGCAGTTTCTCTTCAAAAACCAGAAAACACTCCCTGTCCTGATCCTGATCCGACCCATAGACCAGACGGTAATAGATTCCGTTTCCGAATTTTTCCCCGCCGTAATTCTCGCTGATCACCCTGGCATCGATCTGGAAAAGCTCGTACAAAAGCTGAATGATGGTTTCTTTCATGGCCACCTGCTTCTCCTCCGGGAGCAGATCCGTCCATTTGCTTGCAGCCCCGCCTACAATGGCACGGTCCTCCGTCATGGTATGTCCGATCAGCCAGCCTGCACACACACCCAGGAAATGTTCCACAGCCTCTTTTGAAAAATTGGTCTGTATCAGTTCCTTTTCCACCTCCGGAAGTGTCTTTTTCCGGAAAATATCATGGAGACGCCGATGCATGTCATAATCTTCATATTCAATGGAAGCCATATAGACTTCCTCCTCCGCAAAATGCTTCATCGCATGTCCCTTGAAAAACTTCAGGCCTTCCTGATAAGCCCACTTGCTTTTCCCGTCGTCATAGTCGTATGTAAGCATCTTGTTCATTATACTGAAAAGCTTTCTGTGCTCCCGGTCGATGGCATCCACGCCAATATTATACCGTTCCTGCCATTTAAACTGATTGTTATCCATTTCCGCCTCCTGGTAATATATTTCCTTACCAGATTATATTCCCTTTTCCACTGCTTTTCAACTCTTTTCCGCAAGTTTATGCCATGGGATGATTCTCCTGGTGCGGTTTCCCTGAATTGCTGTTATCCCAGTGTGTCCTGATACAGCCGCAGTACATTTTTATAAAATATCCGGTCCAGCTGTTCTTCGGAAAATCCTCCTTTCCGGAGGGCATCCCACAATTTTTCCATGTCCTGCACTCCCCGCAGTTCCTCATGGGTGTCAATTCCGTCAAAATCACTTCCCAGACCCAGTACCTCGATTCCCCCTGTATTTGCGATGTGCTTCGCGTGCCGTACCACAGCCTCCATGGTGCCGGGATTTTGCTTTCCCACCGGCTTTTCCTCCAGAAAATCCGCGCAGAAATTCAGGCCCATGACGCCGCCCCGCTCCGAGAGCCTGGCAATCATGTGATCTGTCATATTGCGCACGCAGGGACACACTGCCCTGGCATTGGAATGGCTGGCTGCAAAGGGTTTCTTTGTCACCTCCAGCACATCATAAAAACCGGCGTCCGATAAATGGGATACATCCGGAATGATGCCCAGAAGTTCCATCTCCGCAACCATTTCCCTGCCCTTTTCCGTCAGTCCTTCTGTCAGGTTTGGGATATGATTGTACCTGTCAAAGACAGCCTGTGCCTCCCGCTGTCTTTCCTTCCAGTCCTCCGTCCCCGGTGTGCACGCCCTGAACGCCTTCATGACTTCCTTCATCCGGGGCCGGAGTCCGGGAGAAAAATTGGGATGCCCCATTTCGTTGTCGAAATTCCACGTAATTGTAATCATTCGGACGCCCATCCGGTACAGTTCACGGAGTTTCCCCATCTCCCCCCTGCACACGCCGCCCTCTTCCACGGTGAGCAGGGCTGACATTTTACCTGCCGCTTCATTTCGCGCAATATCGGGAAACGTCAGGACCGGTGCCAGAATATCCCGGTTCCGCTCCAGCTCCTCCTGATAGTGCCCATACAGCGCGCACACTCTCTCCCATGGATCCCTGCCTTCTTCCAGCGGGACAAACAGGGCAAAATTCTGGAGCAGATACCGGCTTTCCCTCATCCTCTGCAAGTCAATATGCAGACTGTTCCTGCGCAGTTCCTCCTGGTTTCCGTTCTCTTTCCGCATCAGCAGTTCACTGATGGTATCACAGTGCATGTCAATTACTTTCATTGCCGTCTCCTTACGTTTTTAGGATCCGGCCCTTTTTCCTTAATTCCTGCCCCTTACGGCAAAGTCAACGCCTGTGTGTTTCGGATTGTCGTCGTCAAATTTGTAATCCTTCCCGGGCAGCACCGCGTTCAGGACGATACCGGTGAGGGCGCCCACCGCAATACCGGAAAAACTGATTTTCAGTTCTCCCAGCATGAATCCCACCGACCCTGCCGCACTGTAATTGATCCCAATGGAAAGCACCAGAATCAGTGCCGCGATAATCACGTTGCGGCTTTTGGCAAAGTCCACCTGGGTCTCCACGATATTACGCACACCTACAGCCGATATCATACCGTAAAGCACCAAAGACACTCCGCCGCAGGTGGCGGTGGGCATACATCCGATAATGGCTGCAAATTTCGGCGAGAAAGAAAACAAAATGGCAAACACAGCCGCCATGCGGATAACCAGCGGGTCATAAACCTTCGTCAAAGCCAGCACGCCTGTGTTTTCCCCGTAAGTGGTGTTGGCAGGCGCCCCGAACATGGATGCCACAATCGTGGCCAGACCGTCTCCCAGCAGGGTGCGGTTCAGACCCGGATCCTTAATATAATTTTTTCCTACGGTAGAAGATATGGCGGAGACATCCCCGATATGCTCCACAATCGTGGCCAGAGCAATGGGCATAATCGTCAAAACGGATGTGACCAGCATGGACATGTCGCCATCCGACAATGCCCAGAAGGCAGTCTGTTCCCAGTGAATGGGAAGTCCGAACCAGGCTGCCTCCTTCACCGCCGTGAAATCCACCCTGCCCAGCACCGCTGCCAGCACATAGGAACCGATGACACCGATAATAATGGGAACAATCTTCACCATGCCTTTTCCCCAGATATTGCAGATGATCACCAGGGCTATGGCCACAATGGCAATCAGCCAGTCCCCGGAACAGTTATCGATGGCTGACTGGGACAGTGTAAGACCTATGGCAATGATAATCGGCCCGGTAACTATGGGTGGAAAAAAACGCATCACCTTACCGGTACCGAAAATTTTGATCAGAAGGGAGAGCAGCAGGTACACAAGTCCCGCGCACGCCACGCCAAAGCAGGCATATGGCAGAAGGGCCCGGTTTCCCCCGGCCGCATCCATTGGCGCTATGGCCGCATATCCGCCCAGAAAAGCAAAGGAAGAACCCAGAAACGCGGGCACCCTGCCCTTTGTCAGTAAATGGAACAACAGTGTACCCAGACCCGCAAACAGCAGGGTTGTGGACACGTCAAGGCCTGTCAGCATAGGCACCAGTATGGTGGCGCCGAACATGGCAAACATATGCTGCACTCCCAGCACTAAAACCCTGGGTACTCCCAGACTCTTCGCGTCGTAAATCGGCGTGCCGTCGAGAGTGATCTTCTTTTTTTCGCTCATGAACTTCTTCCTCCTCATTTCTGCCGGACAGCCTTTCCATCCGGCGCTCCTTTTGTCCGGGACACCCTCTCTTCCCCGGAAAATGTCCGGAAAATGCCCTGAAGCAAAGTCCCCTTACACTGGGTTCTGCCTGCTTCCCCGGGTACCCGCGTGCGCAAAAGGGGCTGCCGCAGCAGTGCCGCAGCAACCCCCGAAAACTATAATAATGTCTCATCCGTCAACAGTCAAGATGATATTGCATGCGTCTTTAAATAATCTTTCCAAATCCCGATATACCGGGCTTTCAGATGCACGCCATCGAATGTATAGTCCGGGATCATTCCCCCTGACTCATCACAGACCAGCGGATTCACATCCAGGTAAAAAATTTTCTCGTTGTCCGCAATCCCGGCAATCCCCTCATTGCGCGCAACGATGCCCTCATTGTTGATATAATCTCCCTGGGCGGACCGTTCCTCGGTCACCTTGATAATACCCTGCAGATAAATGATGGCATCCGGCTGCAGCTCCTGCAGATGCGCCACTACTTCCCGGTACTTTTCGATAAAACTTTCCACCGTGCCCGTTCCCATCTCATTGATACCGATCATCAGATAAATCTTTTTAAAGGAATTCGCCTGGAGCGCCTCTTCCACCGTGATCTTCTTCTTTTCTCCCGGAACCGGCACAATCTCGGAATCGAACATCTTATAGACCGTCAGCCCCGTGGACGCGTAGAAGGCCGCCGTCTCCTCCAGCCCTCCGTATTCAAACATGCCCACGGTCCTGGAATCCCCGATAAACACCGCATCCGAAAAATAATCGTCCTCCACCGTCATGTACTGTACATCTGCCGCACCGGCATCCGGTGCCTCCTGCCCGGGATTCCCCTCTGTCCCGGACGGATTTGTCTCCGAACCGTTTTCCCCTTCACCGGCTTCTGTCACGGGAGTGCTTTCCTCCCCGCCGTTTCCCTCCGGACCGCTTTCAGGGACGCTCCCCTCCCCCACGCTTCCTTCCGGGGCGCTTCCCTCCGGGCCTCCCTCAGGAGCGCTTCCCTCCGGTTCTCCTTCCGGGGCGCTTCCCTCCGGGTCTCCTTCCGGGCCACTTTCAGGGACGCTCCCCTCCCCGACGCTTCCTTCCGGATCTGCACCAAAGCTGCCTTGTGTCTCCCCGCTTTCCGCCGAGCCCGTTCCCGGGTCCTGCGCCGTACTTTCACTCACCCCCAGCCCCGGCAGCGGATTGCCCTGGGCAAATGCATCTTCCAGTCCCAGATCCCGGTACCAGCCCTTGATTTTGGCCAGGGGTTCCGCGTACACCTGCCATTTATCCACACATGTCAAATATATGGTTCCCGTCCCTATCAGCATCAGCAGATAGAACCACTTTTTCAGCCATTTCATACCAGTCTCCCACGCCTCCTGCGGCGGCCCGATTCCGTTTTTCTCCAAAGTATATCAGAAGTCCAGATATTTAAAAGGATTCTGTCCTTCCACTTCCAGTCTCCAGACACATATCCAGAACAACACTGCCAGCAGCAATGTCACCAGTACATTGTCCTTAAAACGCCGGAAAAGCTTCTGCAGCGCCGGAGTACATGCAAACGCGCCGGCCGCAAGCAGACTGCCGTAATCTGTCAGCGCATTCTTCCAGTCTCCGGCAGCAACATTGATGCCCTGCATCACATGAAACATCCTTCCCAGATAAATCTGCAGCTGCTCCATATCCGTTATTTCGAAGCATATCCAGGTGATGGGAATGAACGTCCACAGATAAAGCTGTGAGATCACCCTTCCCGGCCCCTTCATAAAATGTTTCAGAATGCCCAGTGCATCCAGCTGCCTCTCGGCTACAATCGCCAGCCACAGCAGCATTCCCCAGATCATGAAATTGGGTGTATTCCCATGCCATATGGAGGTCAGAAACCAGACTGCCAGCAAATTGCAGCTGGTCCTGAACTCGCCTTTGCGGTTTCCTCCCAGGGGAATATACACATACCGGGCAAACCATCTGCCCAGCGTCATATGCCATCTGCGGTAAAATTCCCTGACCGTGCATGCCATGTAGGGATTCCTGAAATTTTCCGGGAGCCTGAAGCCCAGCATCCTGCCCAGCCCCACCGCCATCAGGGAATATCCGTAAAAATCAAAATAAATCTTCATGGAATAGGCAATTGCCCCCAGCCAGGCCAGCTGTGTGGATATGCTCTCGAACCCCCTCACCTGCACATCCTGCCAAAGCAGCCCGATGCGGTCGGCCAGAAGCACTTTTGCCGCAAATCCCATGGTAAAGACCTTGAGCCCTTCCTCCACCCCCCTGGCATGAAACTCCCTCTCGTACAGCGCTTCCCTGACTTCCCCATAATAGGTTATGGGCCCGGAGAGCAGCTGGGGAAACATGGTGATATACGTAGCCATGGTCATGAAGGAAATCTCTCTTTTCTGGTCTCCCCGGTACACGTCCAGCAGATAGGACACTATCTGGAATGTATAAAAGCTGATGCCCAGCGGCATCCTGAGTCCTCCCGCGCCATATTTAAATGCCGCCAGCAGTCCCACATTCAGAATCAGCGCTGCAGCCAGTACGGTTTTTCGTTTTCTGTTCAGTTTTTTTCTATATGTTTCACTACCCCTCTGCTTCACGCCCCGCCCAAGGCTCAGTCCGAAAAAGTAGTTTACAACCACGGATGCCATGAGCAATAACACGTATTTCGGCTCCCCAAGGCCGTAAAAAATCAAGCTTCCTGACAGAAGCGTCACATTTTTTATTTTCTCTGGGGTCAGCACATACGCAAGTAAAAAAAGCGGAAGAAAGAAAAGTAAGAATTCTATACTGCTGAATATCAAGAATCATCACATCTTTCGTCACGTCATTCCGGAGTCTGTTCTCCGGTTCTGAATCGGGCAGGGAAGATTCGTCTTCCCCTGCCCGCCGCGCGGGGCGCGTGCAGCTTTTGCTGCTGATTTCCTCACGCGCCCCTGCACATAAAAAGTCCCCTCCCCGCTGTCCACTGTGAACACAGGGTTCGCTGAGCGGTTCCTTTAATACTATAGTATCCTCCCGGGAGCGTCTTGACAACTAAAAAAATCTTAATTTTACTTCCAATATGTTACAAAAACGTAGCAATTATGTAAGAATTATTGTAAACTGTTTATGGTGGCTTTCCTTCCGGATTTCATGCCCGGAAACTGTCCGGCCAGGCCTGCCGGCAGGGTGGTTTCCACTGGTTTCATGGGTAAGCGCCGAAAAAACAGAAAGGATACATCTATGAAAGAACAATTATACACCATTCCCTTAAATGATGCCGTCAACGCCGGCGACGAATGTCCCTTCTGCTTCATAGAAAGGAGTGTGGAGCAGGATCTTTTGGACTTTGTCCTGGGCAGCGGCTCTTCCTACATGGAGGCCGATATCCGGGAAATGACGGACAAGGCCGGTTTCTGCCGGGAACACTTCCGGAAAATGTTCCAGTACGGCAATACCCTGGGCAACGCCTGGATTTTAAAAACCCATTACAAAAAAATAATCGGCGAAATGCAGAGTGAATTCGCCCAGTTCAAGCCCGCCAGAACTACCCTCAGGGACAAGCTGCGCAAAACGGTCATCTCCAACCCCATCGCCGCATGGGTGCAGGAAAAGGAAAAGTCCTGCTATGTGTGTGACCACTTTGCAGACACTTACGCCCGGTATATGGACACTTTTTTCTATCTGTGGAAACAGGATGACGAATTCCGGAGAAAAATTTCCGAAGGAAAAGGCTTCTGCCTGCATCATTTCGGAGATCTCTGCGAGGCTGCCGACACCAGACTTTCCAACAATGAAAGGGATGACTTCTACGGCATCCTGCTTCCCCTGATGGAACGCAACATGGAGCGCCTGGCCGGGGACGTGGCCTGGATGGTGGAAAAGTTTGACCATCGCAACAAAGATGCCGACTGGAAAAACTCCAGGGATGCCATCCAGAGAGGCATGCAGAAGTTAAAAGGCGGTTATCCCGCGGATAATCCCTATAGAATGAACAAATAAATACCAAAAAACGATTTTTCCGTAACAGTTCAGACACCTGTCCGGGCTGTTACGATTTTTCCCATCATGTCCAGATAATCACAGATCTCCTCATACAGCATCTCCGGCTGGAAGGAGGCATCCTGAAACCGTTCCGTCATGAGGCCCTTTATGGTAAAATCCAGCATTTTCTTCAGTCTTTTTCCATCTGCCACCGCAGGCAGGGCCTGATAGTCTATCTGCCCCTCAATGGCAGCGTAGGTCTCCTCCAGAACATTCCGTTTCTCCTCCACGGACAAAAGCACTTCATAGGAATCTTCGGACGCAGAGCGGTTCAGAAACTGCTGCATATACGGATATCCCCTCATTGCGTGCATTCTGGCCCTCTCGATTTGCTTCATCACCAGAAACAGATCCTCTTCCTTGGGATTCACCGTGGATCTCAGCTCCAGATTCATGTACCTGACACTGTAATCATATATGAACTGGTATACTCCCAGCTTACTTCCAAAATAATGGAACAGAAGTCCTTTGCTTATGGCAGCTTCCCTGACAATATCATCCGTGCTGCCGTGGCGGTACCCCTGAAGCGCAAATACCTTCAGCGCAGCATTGATCATTCTGTCCTGTTTTTCTTTTTTCAAGTCAAAAAACTTACTGTTCATAAAATCTGCTCCCATTTGTAAATATTGTATTTTGGACTTATTATATATCATGATTGCAACCCAATCATGATATGGGATGGCCATTCGGCCTCTTCCTGCCAGGAATATGGACTTATTATATATCATGATTGCATATCAATCATGATATGGGATGGCCATTCGGCCTCTTCCTGCCAGGAATATGGACTTATTATATATCATGATTGCATATCAATCATGATATGGGATGGCCATTCGGCCTCTTCCTGCCAAGAATATGGACTTATTATATATCATGATTGCATATCAATCATGATATGGGATGGCCATTCGGCCTCTTCCTGCCAAGAATATGGACTTATTATATCATATCTATTACGAAACGGTAACTAAATCATAAATTTTTGCTTAAATAATGAATATTCCCTTTTCATTTCTGCAAAATAGTATTAATATCTAAGGGAAAGAAAAACCAAACTTTTCCAACTGAAAGGAGTCTATTATGTCCAAAAAATCTGGCAAGCTTTTACTGACGGTTGCCGCCGTTGCCTCTGCTGCCGCTGCCGTATGTTATTTTATGAAAAAAAGGGAAGCGTCCCAGGCAGAATTTGAGGAAGATGATTATGACGACTTCAGCGACACAGACAAAGATACCGATGCTTCCCGCAGCTATGTTCCCCTGAACGCTGAGACGGAAAATGGTGAAGCAGACGCCGCGGATTCTGTCGCTGAGGAAACCGGGGGAGACACTTCCGAAAAAAGTTCCTTCACGCCTCTCTCCGAACAAGTAGCCCAGACTTGTGAGAAAGCCGAGGATACTGTGGAAGAATTTTTTGACGAGGAAGATGTCTCCGACGAAGAACCTCCCATCCATGAATCAATCGAGTAGGAAAGATTCATCTTCCCCTACTCGCCGCGCCGGGCGCGTGCAGCTTTTGCTGCTGATTTCCTTAACGCGCCCCTGCGCATAAAAAGCTGTCCCGCAGCTTTGGATTGCGCTGCATTTTTCTATAGCCAGGCTTTTTCCAGCAGCCCCGTCCCTTCCCTTATTTTTTCCTCGGACAGTCCCCCGAATCCCAGAAGCACTGCCGACCTGCCCATGGTATCTTCCACCATACTCTCCGACAGACCATATACCCTTACCTTGTTTTCGGCAGCCCTTTGCACCAGTTCTTCCTCCGCCACACTTGTCCGTGCTGTCAAAAGAAGGTGTAGTCCTGCATTTTCACCCGATATGAAAAAATTCTTTTCCACACCGCGCAGACATTCCAGCAGTGTTTCATGCTTGGTGCGGTATATTTTCCTCATTTTGTTCAGGTGCCGTTCAAAATAGCCTTCCCTGATAAACTCATCCAGAATCCTCTGGTCTATTCTGGATACCGTGCAGGAATAAAAAGAGCATCTTTCCAGATATCTTTCCAGGAGGGAATCCGGCAGCACCATAAAGCTGACGCGAATGGCCGGCGCGATGGCCTTGGAAAAGGTTCCCATATAAATCACTCTTCCGTGACGGTCTGATGCCTGCAGCGCCGGTATGGGTTTCCCATGGAACCGGAACTCACTGTCATAATCATCCTCGATCAGATACCGGTCCGGCCCTTTGTCTGCCCATTTCAGCAATTCCAGCCTCCGCCCGATAGGCATAACCGTCCCCGTGGGAAACTGATGGGAGGGCATAACATAAGCCACACTCACATCTGCCTCTTCCAGCCGGTCTGCCCGCATGCCTGACTCATCCATGTCTACCGTGGCGATACGGTAGGCAAAGGAGCGGAAAATCCGGTACGATCTCTTATATGTGGGATTCTCCATGGCAATGCGCACATGGCGGCCCAGAATTTTTTCCAGAAGCATCAGCAGGTAATCATTTCCCGCCCCCACAATAATCTGCTCCGGCCGGCAGTTGACTCCCCGGGAAGAATGCAGATATCTTGCAATGGTATGCCGCAGGGTCTCGTCTCCCCGGGATTCTCCCCTGGCAAAAAGATCACTGTTGGCATAAGTGAGAATATTTTTGGTAATTTTCTTCCAGACACCGAAAGGAAAACCCGCCATATCTATGTCATATGGTGAAAAATCAATTGGGTAACCGTTTTCCCCAGCCGTTTCTTGTTCTCCGCTCCGGCCGGCCGGGCTTTTTTCCCTGTTTTTTTCCGCCTTAACCCTTCTGCCGGAATTTTCCCTGCCTGCAGTTTCCGCGTCCTTCTGTTCCGTCCCCATGGGCCCTTCCAGCTGAACCAGCTCCTCCATGGGACAGACATAGTATCCGCTGCAGGGTCTTGACTCTATATATCCCTCGCTGATCAGCTGTCCATAGGCATAGTCCACCGTACTTCTGGCCACCTGCAGATACTCTGCCAGAAAACGTGTGGAGGGAAGCCTCTCTCCCGAAAGAAGCTTCCCCTCCCTGATTTCTCCCCTGATATGTTCATATATCTGCTCGTACAGACATCTGCTTCCGTCCGTACACAGCTGAAAAATCATCTCATTCAAAATGCACCCCTGTTCCGGCGTCCCGGACACACGGCCTTCCTTACGGCGCCTTCTGCCTGCGCGGATGCTGCGGCAAACCTGTTCTTCCCCCGTATCCGCTGCCGGAACTCCGTCATTTTGTTTTCATGTCACGTATAATCTGCTCCTTTAATTCCCGGGCTCTGTCCTTGATACGGGCGTTTGCCCCTGGAGCCGTGATGACCGCGCTCAAAAGCTTCGTGGCCACCTCATAATCTTTAAAGCGCACTGCCAGCACTGCCACCAGATAATCCAGCGTGACAGTGTTCATGCCGCAAATGGGAAACATCTCCGACTGTCTGGCCTCCGAAAAACCTTTGTAGGCGTTTTCCAGAAATTCGTTTTCCTGCTTCGCCAGTCCATCTACCAGCTTACTGTCATAATCTTCCTTCTCTTTCAGGCTCTCCGCATACCCCCTGAGAAGCCAGCCGCTCCTGAGACAGATATATGCTTTTTCGCTTGGTTTTGCACGTTTTATAACCGCATTTACAAGCGCCAGTTTATATCTCTCCATAGCCTGCTCATAGCTGTAAATTTCATCATTATACTTGGTAAGACTCACTGACTGGCTGATTTTTTCCTTGATCAGCCTGGCCTGGGAAGAAGTCACATTGGTAAAATAGCGGATCAGCGCGGCGTATGCGCAGACAGGGCACATTACCACATCATATTTTACCGCGTCAATGCCCTCATACCGGGCACGCAGGTCCGGATCCGTCCCCAAAAGCCTGGCCTTGCTGGATTTCATGATCTTGGAGGTAAATGTGGAATCGCACACCGGACAGACAAAAGATCTGTCATAGATCAAATCTTTCTCCTCCGGCTTGGGAGGCGCTATGGGTTCGGGCTTTTGTTTCACCTGATCCTTTTTTTCCTCAAAAAGATCCATGCCTTCCATATTCCCCAGGCCTAAATTTTTTAACCCTGAAAATATTCCCATTCTCTCCTCCGTCTTCCCCGGGACGCCCCGCCTTTCCTGCTTTTCCTTTTCTGAATGAATCCATTTTTACCGCTTCGGGAACTCCCCCTGATGTCCCTGGAAAGCAGATTTCAGGCAGCCGGAAATACTTGTGCAGCCCTCACTCCTGCTTTGGCAGGACATACGAACTTTTCAGGGATACAATGCGGTTAAACACAAGCGCGTCCGGTCTGGAATCTTTCGCATCCACACAGAAAAATCCCTGACGCACAAACTGGTAACGGCTGGGACTTTCCGCCCCTGCAAAAGCAGGTTCCAGCCGGCAGTCCTTTAATACGGTAAGGGAATTCGGGTTTAAATTCAGACTTTTGTCCTCATTATATACCCCCTTCTCCTCGTCAATAATGTTTTCGTACAGCCGTACCTGGGCAGTAACACATGTTGCGGCAGCCACCCAGTGAATGGTTCCTTTCACCTTGCGTCCATCCGGGCTGTTGCCTCCCCTGGACGCAGGATCATAGGTGCAGTGCACCTCCGTCACATTACCGGCCCCATCTTTCACACAGCCGGTACATTTTACAAAATAAGCATTCATCAGCCGCACTTCATTTCCCGGGAACATGCGGAAATATTTTTTGGGCGGCTCCTCCATAAAGTCTTCCCTTTCAATATACAATTCCCTTCCAAAGGGAACTTCTCTTGTACCCAGCGCCTCATTCTCCGGATTGTTCCCTGCCGGCAGCATCTCCGTCTGCCCCTCCGGATAATTATCGATAACCAGCTTTACCGGATCCAGCACAGCCATCATCCTGGGTGCCTTTGTCTTCAGGTCCTCCCGGATACAGTACTCCAGCATGGCATAATCCGCAATGGAATAGGCCTTTGAGACACCGCATAATTCCACGAACCTCTGAATGGATTCCGGTGTAAATCCCCTGCGTCTCAGCGCGGCGATGGACACCAGCCTGGGATCATCCCAGCCGTCCACAATTTTATCTTCCACCAGTTTTTTGATATATCTTTTTCCTGTAACCACATTTTTCAGAAACAGTTTTGCAAACTCTATCTGCCGGGGAGGCACCGGGTACTCCAGTTCCCGCACCACCCAGTCATAAAGCGGTCTGTGATCCTCGAATTCCAGGGTACAGATAGAATGGGTGATTCCCTCTATGGCATCTTCAATGGGATGTGCAAAGTCATACATGGGATAAATACACCATTTATCTCCGGTATTGTGATGATGCATATGCGCCACACGGTATATCACCGGATCCCGCATATTGATATTCGGTGACGCCATGTCAATACGGGCGCGGAGGACTTTCTCCCCATCCGCATATTTTCCGTCACGCATCTCTTCAAAAAGACGCAGATTCTCCTCCACGCTGCGGGTGTTGAAAGGATCATCCCGGCCGGGTTCCGTCAGGCTTCCCCGATACTCCCTGATCTGATCCGCAGACAAATCCGACACATATGCCTTTCCCTTTCTGATCAGCTTCACCGCCGCCTCATACATCTGCCCGAAATAATCCGAGGCGAAGTACAGTCTGTCCTCCCAGTCCGCACCCAGCCACTGAATATCCGCCTTTATGGACTCCACAAATTCCACGTCTTCCTTGGTAGGGTTTGTATCGTCGAACCGCATATTAAACTTTCCGTGATATTTCTGCGCAAGGCCATAGTTTAAAAGGATGGACTTGGCATGCCCGATATGAAGATATCCGTTGGGTTCCGGCGGAAAGCGCGTATGCACCGTATCATAGACGCCCTCCTCCAGATCTTTGTCAATCAGCAATTCTATAAAGTTCTTGGATTCCGTTTCACTCATCTTCCTGTCTTACCTTTCCTGCTGTCCCGATTCCCGCGGCAAAACTGCCCCGCGCTTATAGCTTATACTTTTTCATAATTCCTGTTTCGCCATGACCGGGCCCCTTTACGGCTATGGTGCCCCTCCGGCCACTTCCTGCCCGGAATCAGGGCATTTTGCCATAATTATCATTCATATGGTCATCATGCCCCTCCGGCCCCGTCACACATGCAATAAGGTCATTGTATCATAATCCCACACAATTTTTCAACTATATTTCTCCCAATTATAGGGGTATCACGGCAGTTCATTGTATTAATTTGTCACTGTCTGCCCGTACACGCAGACCATACACCGTGCTGCCTCCCCGGGATATCACGATAAACCATATGAAAGCGCCTCCCGGCGGGGCCGGTGGACAGCAACCAGAATATCGTTTCCTTCTGAATGGATACCAGTATTTGTCAATGATGGAACAGACGGATTCCCGTAAATGCCATCACCATATTGTACTTATCACAGCACTCGATCACCGCATCATCCCGGACAGAACCACCGGGCTGGGCAATATATTTCACACCGCTCTTATGGGCCCTCTCAATATTGTCCGAGAACGGGAAAAAGGCATCCGATCCAAGTGTCACTTCCTGCATCCCGTCAAGCCATGCGCGCTTTTCTTCCCTGGTGAACACCGGCGGCTTTACCTTGAACACCTTCTCCCACGCGCCATCTGCAAGTACGTCCATATACTCATCACCGATGTAGACATCAATGGCATTGTCCCGCTCTGCCCTGCCCAGCTTATCCACAAACTGCAGCCCCAGTACCTGGGGAGACTGGCGCAGATACCAGTTGTCTGCCTTGGTGCCCGCCAGCCTGGTACAGTGAATACGCGACTGCTGGCCTGCGCCGATACCGATGGCCTGGCCGCCCTTCACATAGCACACAGAGTTGGACTGGGTATATTTTAAGGTAATCAGGGCAATCTTCATGTCCATCAGGGCCTCCCGGGGAATATCCTTTTTCTCCGTGACAATGTTGGACAGCAGGTCTCCGTTCACATCCAGTTCATTCCTTCCCTGTTCAAACGTAATTCCGTATACTTGTTTTTTCTCAGCGGGAGCGGGCACATAGGATTCGTCCATCTGTATTACATTGTAACCGCCTCCCTTTTTCGCCCTCAGCATGGCAAGAGCCTCCTCCGTATATCCCGGCGCGATAACGCCGTCGGAGACTTCCCTCTTGATCAGCCTTGCCGTATCCGCGTCACACACATCGGATAAAGCGATAAAATCGCCAAAAGAGGACATTCTGTCCGCCCCCCTGGCTCTGGCATAGGCACAGGCCAGCGGAGAAAGTTCCCCAAGATCGCTCACCCAGTATATCTTTGCCAGCGTTTCATCCAGCGGAAGTCCCACTGCGGCGCCTGCGGGAGACACATGCTTGAATGAAGCCGCCGCCGGCAGCCCCGTAGCTTCTTTCAGTTCCTTCACCAGCTGCCAGCCGTTAAAGGCATCCAGAAAATTAATGTATCCGGGCCTTCCGTTCAGCACTGTCACCGGAAGCTCTCCTCCATCTTCCATAAAAATCCTGGACGGTTTCTGATTGGGATTACACCCATATTTTAATTCTATCTCTTTCATCTTCTCAATTCTCCCTTCTTGTTTTCTTTTCCCGGCAGGTCTTCCTCCCTGCCTGTCTTATAACTTCTCGGAATCTTCAGCCCTTATTTC